>CAZOGT010000039.1:0-14910 GCA_964579015.1 uncultured Acidobacteriota bacterium
CCCCCCGGACAAAATAATTTAGGTCTAATTGATGTAAATAAAGAACTTATTTCCCATACACCGGACTTGTAAATTATTTTTACGGAAATGAGGCTCCCCTGGCAGGACGTTACAGGCTGTACGCCGGAAAGCCCGCAGTTCCCGGCCCGGTCTGCTCACGAACAGGAAGGAATATTGACCTCGGCATAATTATGTGAAGAATATTCCATATGAAAAAAATCTCCGTAAAGTGCCCATGCTGCAATGCCGTCCTGGCTGTAGACCCCGCAACAGGACTGGTGTTAAGCAGCAGGACAGAGAAAAAAAATTATTCATTTGACGATGCCTTGAAGCGTGAAGAGGAAAAAAGCAGCAAGACCGAAGAGCTCTTTGAAAAAGCTCTTCAGGCAGAAGAAAAAAGAGCGGGGGAACTTGAAGACAAGTTTAAGTCTATAATGGACTCGAGTGATGAACTTGATGAGCCTCCTCCCCGGCCCATCGACCTGGACTGATAAAAAGGGAATCCTGGCAATCGATTGCGGCATACCGATTTCCAGTATCAGGGACCTGCAGCCATCCCCTGATTTCAATTGACAAGAAGTAGACAGAATAATCCATGGAGTGAATATATGAAGACAAAACTGCCTGATTTCCCACACATCCCGGAACAATTCTCCCGCTTTCCGGAGCTCGCCTACAATTTGTGGTGGAGCTGGAATTCCGAGGCCAGGGGGCTTTTCCAGCAGATAAATCCGCTTGCCTGGCAGAGCGGTAAAAATAATGCAGTAACAATCCTGAAAGAGACCTCGGCTGAGCGGTTTAAGAAACTTTCCGGTAATGGAGATCTTCTGGCTCTCTATAAGAAGGTGATCGAGGAATATGACCGCTACATGAAGGCTGAAGAGACCTGGTACAGAAAGGCTCACCAGGACCAGGGAGAAAAAAAATTCGCCTATTTTTCAGCCGAATTCGGGCTGCACACCTCTGTCCCCATATATTCAGGAGGCCTGGGCATCCTGGCCGGCGATACCTGCAAGGAAGCCAGTGACCTGGGATTGCCTTTTGCCGGAGTGGGAGCGCTATATCCGGAAGGCTATTTCAAGCAGGAGATCGAATCAGACGGAACCCAAATGGACTCCTATGTCCGGATCGATACAGGCGATACCCCTATTCTTCCGGTGCTGAACGAAAATGGAGACCCGCTTCTTGTCCCGGTACCCTTCGGAAACCGCGAGATCCTGGTAGCCGTGTGGCTCTGCCAGGCGGGCAGAATTCCGATTTTTCTGATGGATACCAATATTCCGGAGAATGATCCATGGGACAGAGACCTGGTGGCAAGGCTCTATGGCGGCGACAACCTGGTCAGGCTGCGACAGGAAATAATCCTTGGTATCGGGGGTATGAAAATACTTGAGGCCGTAGGGTATGAAGCGGATGTAATCCACCTTAACGAAGGGCACGCCGCCTTTGCTTCCATTGAAATCCTCCGCAGGCATATGGAGAAAGGCAAGAGCTTTGATCAGGCCCTGGAAGAGACCAGGAAAGAAATTGTTTTCACCACCCACACCCCGGTCAAGGCCGGACACGACCAGTTTCCGTTCTACCTGATGGAAGAGCATTTTTTCCCCTATTGGGATAACCTTGACCTGACCCGGGAACAGTTTCTTGACCTGGGAAGGCAGCCTGAAGGGCATATGTTCGGCATGACAGTCCTGGCACTCAATACATCCAGGCACGCCAATGGGGTCAGCAGAAAACATGGAGAAGTCAGCAGGAAAATGTGGAATTCCCTCTATCCGGAAAAAAAAGAGGAGGACGTTCCGATCGGGCACATAACCAACGGAGTCCACGTACCGACCTGGCTCACCGGCCGCATGCACCGGCTCCTGAACAGGCATCTTCAGCCTGGATGGATGGAGCGGCATGATCAGCCTGAAACCTGGGAAGCGGTGAGAAATATCCCTGATGAGGAATTATGGAGACTTCACCTGGAGCTTAAAAACAAGCTGTTCACCTTTATGGAGACCAGGGCTCAAAGGTACTGGCTTAACGGGGGTTCTCCCCGCAAGGTAATAGCCCTGCAGGGACTTTTCCGTCCCGAGATCCTGACCATCGGATTTGCCCGCAGATTTGCGACTTACAAGAGGGCCACCCTGATTTTCAGGGATATAGAACGTCTCAAGTCGATTATTCTGAACGCCAGAAAGCCGGTACAGATAATATTTTCAGGGAAAGCCCATCCAGCTGACGAGCCTGGTAAAAACATGCTCAGGCAGGTCTTCGAAATCTGCTCTTCCCATGAATTCGGAGGCCAGATAGCTTTTGTCGAGGACTACAACAAGGAAGTAGCCCATCATCTTATTCCCGGAGTGGATGTATGGCTGAACAATCCCGTTCCCCCTCTTGAGGCCAGCGGGACAAGCGGTGAAAAAGCCTCTCTCAACGGGGTTCCGAATCTGAGTGTCCTTGACGGATGGTGGTGTGAAGGCTTCAATGGAAAGAACGGATGGGCGATTAAGGGCGATGATGATGATGCGGCCGCGGAATGCATCTACCGGTTGCTGGAGGAAGAGATAACCGAAACCTATTATCACACCGATCTCGAAGGCATTCCCGGGCAATGGGTGACGCTCATGAAGGAATCCATCTGCTCAACGGCAGCTGAATATTCAGCAAGAAGAATGCTCAAGGATTACCTGGAAAAATCGTATCTGGCCTGACCAATAATAAAACCGGTTCCCGGAACATCCATCCTGTTCCGGGAACCGGTTCAGATTACCAGGGCATTTTAACGATCCGCCCTCTATTCCTTACCATTTACCGGTTTTCTTTACTTCCGGTTTGGGGAGGTCATCAAGCGAATGCCTGAACTCGTCCATCTCCTCTTCAGTGGGCGAATGATCCATCAGTTCACCCGAGAAATACTTGTCGTATCCGGCCAGATCCATTAAGCCGTGTCCACTGTAGCAGAAGACGATATCCTTCTCTTTTCCTTCTTCCCTGGCCTTTACAGCCTCATCAATAGCCGCGGCAATGGCGTGACTGGTCTCAGGCGCGCAGATAGTGCCTTCAGTACGGGCCCAGAGGACCGCTGACTGGTAACACTTCAGCTGGTCGTAGGACCGGGGTTCAAGGAGGCCTTCCACCGTAGCCTGGCTGACCAGGGGGGCCATTCCGTGGTAGCGGAGGCCACCGGCGTGAATCGGCGGCGGAACGAAAGAATGCCCCAGGGAATGCATGGGCAGCAGCGGCGTAGTCTTGGCAATATCGCCGAAGTCATAGGCAAACGGCGCCCTGGTCAGGGTGGGGCAGGCTGATGGCTCAACCGGAATTATGCTGATATCAGCTCCTTCAATCTTGTCCCGCACAAACGGAAAGGCCAGGCCTGCAAAATTGCTGCCTCCGCCCGCGCAACCGATGACGACGTCCGGATTCTTCACCGAGGCCATTGCCAGCTGTTTCTTGGCCTCCAGCCCGACGATTGTCTGATGCATCAGAACGTGGTTGAGAACACTTCCGAGGGAATACTTGGTTTTCCCTTCCGGATCGTCAACTGCTTCCTCAATAGCCTCGCTGATAGCAATGCCGAGGCTCCCGGGAGTATCGGGGTGCTCAGCCAGGACAGCCCTTCCCGCCCTGGTGAATTCGCTGGGGCTCGGAATACAGGTTCCGCCCCAGGTTTCCATCATCAGGCGCCGGAACGGCTTCTGTTCAAAGCTGATGCGGACCATGTAGACCTTGCACTCCATCCCCAGGAAATTGCAGGCAAAGGAGAGCGCGCTCCCCCACTGTCCCGCTCCGGTCTCGGTAGTAAGCTTCCTGATGCCTTCCTGCTTGTTGTACCAGGCCTGGGCCACCGCGGTGTTGGGCTTGTGGCTTCCGGCCGGGCTTACGCTCTCATCCTTGTAATATATCCGGGCCGGTGTCTTGAGGTGTTTCTCAAGGTTATGAGCCCTGCGCAGGGGAGTTGGACGCCACAGCAGAAGAATATCCAGAATCTCTTCCGGTATATCAATTAAACTGTCCTGGCTCATTTCCTGCTCAAGAAGCCCCATCGGGAAAATCCTGGCAAGCATCGATGGGTCAACAGGTTTTCCGTCAGGCCCGAGAGGAGGCTGCATCGGACTCGGGAGGTCCGGAGCAAGGTTATACCACTGTGTTGGAATTTCTTGATCTGAAAGATTGTATTTTTGCTGTTTCATGTCCTGTCCATTCTAGAAATTAAATGCCAAATGTTCAATCGGGTTATCATACAATAAAATCGGATTTGTGCAAGGGAAGCAGCCTTACCTTCCGGATTACCAGGCCTCAGAAGGAAGATCCAGGCTGCTTAACCGGGATCTTCCCCAAGCCGGCAGCAGGGGCGAATCCGTCCTTCCTGCTCCTCACTACTCCTCGCCCCCGATTGCTTCTTCCGTCAGCCCGATTGCTTCATTCTTCAGAAACACCACGGAAAGGGGAGGCAAGGTAAGAACCAGGGAATAAGGACGTCCGTGAGAAGAAATGCCTTCAGCTTCCACCCCGCCGAGGTTCCCCTGTCCCGACCCCCCGTAACAGGTGGAATCACTGTTCAGCAATTCCTTCCAGAAACCTTCTTCGGGAACCCCCAGCCGGTATTTATACCTCGGCACAGGCGTCAAATTACATACTGCCAGGACATAGACTCCCGGCTCGTTGCCTTTCCTGAGAATCGAGATAATGCTCTGCTCATTATCTCCACTGTCTACCCATTCATATCCGTCAGGACGGACATCCTTCTCGTGCAGGGCGGGCTCTCCCCGGTATAACCTGTTAAGGTCCGCCACCCAGGACTGCAGGGAGGAATGCAAAGGAAAATCAACCAGGTGCCAATCAAGGCTCTTCTCGTTCACCCACTCGCTCCACTGCCCGAATTCACCGCCCATGAAGAGAAGCTTTTTGGCCGGCTGGGCAAACATGAATCCCAGCAGGATCCTGAGATTGGCAAACTTCTGCCAGTCGTCACCCGGCATTTTGGATACCAGCGACCCTTTCCCATGAACAACTTCGTCGTGGGAAAGAGGAAGAACAAAATTTTCCTGAAAGGCATACAACATCCTGAAAGTCAGGTTATTCTGATGAAATTTCCTGTGCACCGGGTCCCTGGAGAAGTACTCGAGGGTGTCATGCATCCAGCCCATGTCCCATTTAAAGCCAAACCCGAGGCCCCCTACATAAACGGGGCGGGAAACCATCGGCCAGGAAGTCGATTCTTCAGCATAGGTCTGTACCCCGGGGAAATTCCGGTATACAGCCAAATTCATCTGTTTCATGAATTCTATAGCCTGCAGGTTTTCCCTGCCGCCGAATTCATTGGGGACCCATTCGCCCTCCTGCCTGGAATAATCGAGGTAAAGCATTGAAGCAACAGCGTCTACCCGCAAACCATCCACATGGTATTTGTCCATCCAGAACAGAGCGCTTGAAATCAGGAAGCCAACTACTTCCTTCCGGCCGTAATTGAAGATATAGCTGCTCCAGTCAGGATGAAAACCCTGCCTGGGGTCAGCATGCTCATATAAATGGGTTCCGTCAAATAAGCCAAGTCCATGTTCATCGGTAGTGAAATGCGAGGGCACCCAGTCCAGGATAACGCCGATGCCGCTCTGGTGAAGCCGGTCAATCAAATACATGAAATCCTGGGGAGTGCCATAGCGGGAGGTCGGGGCAAAATAACCGGTCAGCTGGTAACCCCAGGATCCCCCGAAGGGATGCTCCATCACCGGCATGAACTCCACGTGGGTGAATCCCATCCGGGTCAGGTACTCCACCAGCTCCGAAGCCAGCTCCCGATAGGTGAGGGGCCGATGCCCGTCATCGGGAGAGCAGCGCCATGATCCCAGATGCATCTCATAAATGGATATCGGCTTCTCAAGGGCATTGCCCTCTACCCTCTTTCTCATCCACTCTCCATCATTCCACTCATAGTCCAGGTTCCAGACCACGGATGCGGTTTTGGGAGGAGTCTCCGCGTGAAAGGCATAGGGATCAGCTTTGCGCACGCAATGGCCATTGACAGATGAACGTATAAAATACTTGTAAATGCTGCCGGGGCCCAGGCCTTCCACAAAGGTCTCCCAGATCCCCGAATTCCCCCTCGGAACCATGGGATTCACCTGATTGTCCCAGCCGTTGAAATCACCAATCAGGGAAACCTCGCAGGCATTGGGAGCCCATACCGCAAAACAGGTCCCCTGCTTTCCGTCTATTTCCGCACAGTGCGCTCCCAGGTGGTTGTAAATTTCCCTGTGGGTGCCCTCATTAAAAAGAAAGAGGTCCTGTTCAGACAGGCGGCTGAATGAATCGTCCTTAACCGGGGGCCTGCTTTTCCTGGTGACACCCTTGCTGTTACTGTCTCTTTTCTTCATACACAAAATTCCTCTGCTGCCGACAATACATTTTTACCAGATTTCCAGGATAAAGCAACCGCCTTTTCCCTGGTCACCCTTTTCTCGACTTGTTTATCTCTTCCAACAGGTCGCCAATCCTGGGATCACTTCTAACCTGACCGAAACTCTTTTTCATCCGCAGTTTCCAGTTTGGTTTCTGGCTGGAATCAGTCCCCGGCACATTCTGGGGAACATCTTCAAGCCAGAGGTCCTCCAGGTTTATCATGAGGTGCCTTGCCGGGCTTTCGGCCAGCTTCAGCAGCCACCTCCTCAGTACTTCCGGCAGCTGATGTTCCCACTCCTCTCCAAATCCGGGAAAGGAGAGGCCCAATGCGCCGGCAAGACTCTGCAGGAGCCTGCCCCGTCCCGACATTTCCCCGGGGACCTCGCTTTCGTGAAGGAGTCCAAGCTGCACCCGCTCCGCAATATCCAGCCCTTTCGCAAAGCCGGAAAAGGTCGGGGTGTCATGGGTGTTGACAGACGCCACCATCGGGCCGGCCGGCTCATGCAGTGCCGGGTCATCTCCCGGGCCTATCTCAAACTGTCCCACGTACATCCGCAGGATTCCCTGCTCCTGCATGCAAGATCTCACCTCAGGCGGCACTGTTCCCAGGTCTTCTCCGACAACCACGCATTCCTGCCTGTGAGACTCAAGCTTGAGTATGGCGTAAAACTCCTCGCAAGGATATCGGACATAGGCTCCCTGGTCGGCCCGGGATCCAAGAGGAACCCAGTAAAGCCGGTGCAGGCTCATTACATGATCCAGTCGTACCACATCGCAAAACTGCATTAGCTTGCGAATGATGCGGCGAAAATAGAGATGGCCTCTCTCCCTTGACCTCCAGGGATGTATCGGCCGGAATCCCCAGTCCTGGCCGGCGGAAAAAAATGCGTCGGGCGGGGCTCCGCCCGAAACACCTTCGGCAAAAAAATCTCCGTAGGCCCAGGCGTCATAGCCATCAGGATGGACACCGAGAGGGAGGTCCATGTAAAGGTCGACTCCCTGGCTGCGGGCATGCTCCCTGAGCGACTTGATCTGCGTTTCAGCCACCCATTGGGCATAAAGGTGGTACTCAAAGATATCCGAATCGACTCCTGAGCCGTTCCCGTTTGAGAAACTTGCCCCGTGCAGGCCCGCCTGGTTCAGAGGATCTTTCGCGCTCCTGAACCGGGCATAATCCACTGCTTCAGGGACAGCTGCAAGATACTCATCCAGCCCCCTCCGGTCTGCATGCCCGCTCCGGGCAAAAAAATCACGGGCCAGCAGCTCCAGGATCGCACGGCGGTGTTTCATCTCTTCCCTGAAATCGATCGTGGGAGCAGCTTTCAGGCGTTCCAGTGCTTCCCGGAATGAATCGGAAGCATAAAGTTCCCTGGCCTGATTGCAGGCTTCCCAGTTGCCGGCACGCCTCGGATCAATGTAGAACTCGTTCCAGAAAAGCCTGGATACCGGCGCGTAAGGGCTCGGGTCACAAGGGCTGTCCAGGTAAGCTGAGAAAAGCGGCAGGGTTCCCAGCAGGCTGCCGCCTTGCGAAGCCATCCATGAAACCAGGCCCTCGAGAGACCTGAAATCACCGCTGCCCATGCTTTCGGAGGAATCAAGGGAATACAAGGGACAAAAGAAACCCCAGTTCCTGGTATCCTTGATTCCCTGGTAGGCTCGTTCCGGACAGGCTATCAGTAAGGACCTCCCCGTTGCTCCGCCTGCTTCAATCTCGATATCATAATAGCCGTTCGGCAATTCCTCAGGCAAAGAAATTGAAGGATATCCGTCCTCTCCCAGTGCCGGCTCCCGCCTGAAAGCCAACTCTTCACCTTCTTCGCTCCTGGCATGAAAAACCAGAGGGGAGCCTTCACTCCAGGCAGGGGCATTCAACTTTATCCGGGTCTCCCTGCCAGCCTGCTTAACGATAACCGGTTCAATCAGCCTGCCCTGCTTCCTGCCCTCAACCTCTTCGGCAAGGCCGGGGAGGTCATCCGGAGATTCCGCCTCCAGTCCAAGTGATCCCATGATCGTCCGCAGCGTTTCCCAGGAGGGATTAATCATTCTTCCCATCCCGTCCCAGTGGCTGGGTTCAATACCCATTCTCCAGATCAATTCGTGAACGTCCATGCTCCCAGCTTTCCTTTTCTCCCTTTTCCCCCGTCATCCCTGCCCGGCATTCTCCAGGGACTTCTGCAACCTGCCGGTCTTCGCCTTGCGGGCTGGAGACCGTGCAAGCCGGCCCGGTGCAGGTCCGCCCAGGATTCGGAACCTACATAGTTTACTTGATAGCATCGGCTGCTTAGTACTAATATTAATTTTTTACACTTTCTATTATTGCCGTATTGCCAAATTATTGCCGATCCATCCTGATAAGGAACTCGACGACCATGCCTGAGAATCACCGCCTCTTTTTAGATTTCAAGAATCTCAACGAACTTCCCCCCCCATTGAAATGGGAGATTGAGCCCCTTCGGTGGAGCCTCGGAGAAAGCGGCCTTAAGGTGGAGACGTACGGCAAAACCGACTTCTGGCAGAAGACCCACTACGGAATGCAGGCCGACAGTGGAAACTTCCTGGGGATCTCAGTTGAAGAAAAAAATTTCAGTCTGAGCACCAGGGTGCGCTACCGGGGTAGAAACGAATTCGACCAGGCAGGGCTGATGGTCAGAATTTCTCCCCTGGACTGGATCAAGACATCCGTTGAATATCAGCCGGGGACTGCGGACAAGTTGGGGGCCGTGGTCACCAATCTCGGATATTCAGACTGGTCCTGCCAGGATTTCGCGAATCCGGGCTGCGAAATAATCCTCAGGATCAGGGCTGAGAGGCCCGATTTCGTAATTGAATACATGATTCCGGGAGGCCCCGGGGAATGGAAACTGATCAGAATAGCCCACCTGCATAAAGACCACGAGGATATCCCGCTGCTGGCAGGAATTTACTGCTGCAGCCCCAGGGAAGACGGCTTCCTGGCCGAATTTGACTGGCTCGAACTGGAACGAACCGCCGTGTAGCGCCACCTGGAACAGGGGTACGAAAGCCCGCCGCAGCAGGTCAGGGTATCAGGTGCTCGCGGACATACGAATATACCTTCCGATCCAGGTCCGAATCGTGCAGGTGTTCGCCAATGAATTTGACGATCTCCGAACCTACTATGGCTCCCTCCGCATACTTCCAGACCTGTTCCACATCAGCGGCTGAACGGATGCCGAAGCCTACGGCCACTGGCAGCGAGGTGTACACCCTGATCTGCCTGAGCCGCGCTTCAAGGCCCTCGCCCAGGTCGGTCTTTCCTCCGGTGACACCGGTACGGGAAAGCAGGTAAATGTATCCGGTTGCCGTTCGGCAGGCGGAGGCCACCCTTTCCTCATCTGAATTAGGCGCCACCAGGAATACGGTTTTCAGCTGACGGAACAGAGGGCGTCCGGCCGGCTCCTCACCCTTTGACCGGATCCGTCCGAAACGCTCATATTCACGAGGGACCAGGTCAGAAATCAAGACCCCGTCCAGGCCCGATTCAGAGCCATTCCGGTCCAGTTCCCGGAATCCATACTGAATCACCGGATTCAGGTAGGTCATAAACACCAGCTTGACCCGGCTCCTTTTTCTGATGTTCCTGACCATGCCAAGATAATCGTCAATAAGATATCCATGGCTGAGGGCATAGTGTGAAGATTCCTGGATCACCGGGCCATCCGCCACAGGATCGGAAAAGGGTATACCTACTTCAACCAGCTCCGCCCCGGCCTCTGCCAGGGCAAGAATTATTTTTTCCGTCATGGCCAGATCGGGATATCCGGCAGTTACAAAAGGGATAAAAGATCTTTTGCCTATCATTGTTCTTACATGGTTCCTTACTAATTTTCAGGGTTGTCGCCTCCCCCGGCACGGGCAGAGACGATTACCCCACATTTTCCATTCCCGGGTCCAGCAGCCTGCAGCGAAGCCGAAGGCACTGTTCACGAGCCCTGCTGAACTCCCTGAAACTCAGGCATCCTCCCTGGTAGCCCTTTAAAAGCAGCTGCCTCAGCTCTCCCGAGGCCACAGCAGCCTGGCTCAAAAATTTTTCTCTTTCAACCGGGTCAGCCGATTCAAACCCCTCCATGATCGAGCTTAGGACCCTCACCATGATCCGCCTGGTCGTACATCTCAGCTCAGGGTCCGGGGTGAAGGAATCCCCATCCGTTACCGAGTAGATGAAACAGGCCAAGGTAAATGATTCCTTCCAGATTCCCTGATCTTTTGGTGTTCTGTAATCTTCCATACTCCAAACAACGTGTCTGGAGGACAATTCACGAAAAAACTTCAATTTTTTTATAGATATTCAGCTGTTTCCAGTTTCCATGTCGGCAACCGACTGCACGTCCTTGTCACCGCGTCCTGACAGGTTGAGAACAATTGTCTCACCGCTGATCATTTCTCTGTTTTTTAACAGGTATCCAATGGCATGGGCAGACTCAAGCGCTGGGATGATTCCTTCCATGCGGCTCAACAACCTGAAGGATTCCAGCACCAGGTCATCCCTGACTGAAGTATATGAAACCCTGTTCCTTTCCATGAGGCAGGAGTGTTCCGGGCCGATAGAGGGATAGTCCAGTCCGGCTGAAACACTGCAGGTATCCGCCACCTGCCCGGCTTCATCCTGGAGGAGATAACTGTAGGTTCCATGAAGTGTTCCCGGGCGCCCGGAGAGAAAACGGGCGGAATGTTCGCCCGTGGCGTCTCCAATACCACCGGCCTCGACCCCCACCATTTTCACTGCGGCGTCATCCAAAAATTCATAAAAAAGGCCTATGGAGTTGCTTCCTCCCCCAACACAGGCCACCAGTCGGTCAGGCAATTCACCGGTGGCTTCAATTATCTGCCTGCGGGCCTCCTCTCCAATGACCTTCTGAAAATCCCTGACAATCCTGGGATAAGGATGAGGGCCCAGGGCTGAGCCAAGCAGATAATAACTGTCATGGACGTTGGTAACCCAGTCTCTCAGCGCCTCATTTATGGCATCCTTGAGGGTTTTACTGCCTGAGTCGACCGTGATGACCCTGGCCCCCAGCAGTTCCATGCGGTAGACATTGAGGGCCTGTCTACGAATATCAGTGGCACCCATGTAGACTTCACAATCCATCCCCATCAGGGCGCATACCGTGGCAGTAGCAACGCCATGCTGGCCCGCGCCCGTTTCTGCGATAATCCTCTTTTTACCCATTCTCCTGGCCAGCAGGGCCTGACCCAGGGCATTATTGATCTTATGGGCACCGGTATGACACAGGTCCTCCCGTTTCAGAAAAATCCTGCTGCCCAGGTATTCAGACAGCCTGGCCGCATGGTATAGGGGCGTAGGCCTGCCGACATACCTGCTCAGCAATCCCCGCAGCTCTGAATGAAATTCACTGTCCTCCAGGATCTCATTGTAGGCCTTGTCTAGTTCGGCCAGAGGCTCCATCAGGGTTTCAGGGACAAACTGGCCGCCATATGAATCATAGTAACCATCGGCATCGGGCCGGCTTCCCCTGTATCCAGTATTCTTTTTTTCGTCTCTCATGTCTTTATCCCTATCTATCAGGAATTCTATTTCCTGACACCGGACAACAGCTCAGCCAGCTTCGCCCCGGGATCCCGGGAGTCCATGAAGGCCGAACCAATCAGGAATCCGTCAAACCCGGCATCAGCCAGCTCATTTATCTGGGAGGATTCCGAAATCCCGCTCTCCGCGACCAGCAGGAACCCGCTTTCGCTTTCCAGCCGCCTGGCTATGTCAAAGGATGTCCTGATATCGACATCAAAGGTTTTCAGATTTCTGTTATTAACGCCGATTATCCGGGCGCCGCACTCAAGAACCATTTCCAGTTCACCGGGCGAGTGGATTTCAACTAGGGCTTCCAACCCGGCCTCCCCGGTCGATTCAAGCAGCTCCCTTAATGATGATTCCGACAGTACCGCTGCAATCAGGAGCAGGGCCGAAGCCCCATGTACCCTCGCTTCCAGGACCTGGTACCTGTCAATGATAAAATCCTTTCGTAAAAGCGGAACAGTTTTCCCTTTTCCTCCGGTGTCGAGCTGCTCCCTGGTCTTAGCCAGGTACTCCAGTTTTCCGGCAAAGAAATGTTCGTCTGTCAGGACCGACAGGGCGGCCGCTCCCCCTTCACAATACGACTCCGCGATAATCTCAGGGCTCTTGCGGCAGGCAAAAAACCCATGGCTGGGGCTCTTGTACTTGATCTCCGCAATAACACTGGGGCCGGGACGGGATATTGAGGCCGAAAAGGAAGGCACATCCGGGCAGGTCCCGGAAACAGCATTCTCCAGTTCTGCAAGGGGGCGGGCTTCCTTCAGGTGTTCGAGCTCTATTTTCTTATGATCAATTATGGTTTTAAGCATTGTTCCTGTAAACCCTCAGTCCCGGCCCTGGTAACAACGATAACAAGAGCGGGCCTTCTTCAGAAAATCCTTCAGTTTTCCGTGGTCTTTTTTCCCCGGTTCAAATTCAGCTCCTGAACAAACATCAATCCCGGCCGGAGAAAGCTTTTCGAGGGCCTCCTCAATGTTCTCCGGCGTCAAGCCGCCGGAGAGTACATAGGAACGGGTGATCCGTGCAATTTTCTCCCAGTCGGCAGTCCGGCCCCTGCCCCAGGAAGTATCAATAATAATGTCATATTCGTCAAATCCCGAAGCAGTCTCAGGGGAAACGGCGACCAGAAGGGGCCTTGCGCATTGGGGTGCCTTACCGGCCTTTTCCAAACCGTGAACCTGGATTATGTCAACAGATTCCGGTATCCCGTATCCGGAGAAATCCAGTATTTCACTTTCCGGGATTTCGGAATATCCCGGCCTCTTGCCGGAACCTTCTGATCCATGCACAATCACGGCAAAGGTCAGAATCCCTTCCGGAAGCCCTGAGATTATTCTTTCGGCCTTCCCGGTATCTATGAACCTGGGACTTGGCGGATAAAAATTGAAGCCCAGGGCATTGGCCCCCGCCTCAACCGCAGCCAGGGCATCCTCCATCCTGGTTATCCCACAGACTTTGAGCAGCGCCGAATTCCCGGCCTCCAGAAACCTCTTCATTTGGAATCCCTTCCTATACTTCTTCGAATCGTCCTGAATTGCTTAATTCTCTCAGGCTCTCAAGCTTTTTTCTCGCTGCGCCGCTCCTGATGGATTCCCTTGCCATTTCCATGGAATCAGCCATGCTCTCACCCGTTGCCAGATGGATGGCTGCCGCGGCATTCAATGCTGTCATTTCGGTAGCTGTCCCCCGATCCCTTCCTTCCAGTATCTCCATAATCAAGGAAGCATTGTCCCGGGGGAGGCCTCCCGGCGGCAGCTGTCCTACCAGGTTTTCCGGGTGCAGCTCGAAAGTCTGCACCTTTCTGTCCCTTACCTCCGAAATCCTGTTGGCTGACAGGGGCGAAAGTTCATCCAGGCCGTCCCGGCTGTGAACAATCCAGGCTCCGCCTGTACCCAGGACACTCAGGGCAAATGCGACCTTCTCAGTGATGCCGGGCGAAAAACTCCGATAATCTGGAACCTCGCTCCAGCCGGATTGGTGAGAGGACCCAGCATATTGAAAATGGTCCTGCTTTTGATCTCTCTCCTGACCAGGGCCACGCGTTTCATCGCCGGATGAAAAAACGGCGCGAACATGAAGCAAATGCCGGCCTCCCGGAGTGATACTGCGGCCAGTTCCGGGGACCTGCACAGCCTGACCCCCAATTCCTCAAGTACATCAGCGCTGCCTGCACTGGAGGTGATTGCCTTATTTCCATGTTTTGCGACTGGAATCCCTGCGCCGGAAATCGCGAATGCGGCAGCCGTGGAAATGTTGAAAGTAGGTCTGCCGCCCCCGGTCCCGGCCGTGTCCACAAGGTTATCGAGGCCGCTGTTCACGGTAATTGCGGACCTGCGCATCTCCCTGGCAAAACCAACAATCTCCGGAACAGCTTCCCCTTTTTCCGCCAGGGCCGTCAGGAAATCCTTGATATCCTGGTCTTCCACTTCATCATGAAGGATATGGCGGAGCGCCCTCTGGGCTGTAAGTTCTGATAAATCCTCTTGTTGCCTGATTTGTCTGGTTAATTCCTGTAACATAAAAAATTCCCCAACAGTTGTTTACCGCAGTTAGTCATTATCGATTCCGGATGGAACTGTACTCCAAAGACCGGAAAATCCCGGTGCCTGACAGCCATGATTATTCCGTCATCAGTCCAGGCATCCACCTCGAGTTCAGCCGGAAGGTTTTCGGGGCTCACAACGAGGGAATGATACCGGGCGGCCTCGAACGGCTCTTCAATCCCGGAGAAGAGGCCTCTGTCCCGGTGGTGGACAATTGACGTTTTGCCGTGCATCAGTGTCGGGGCCTGCACAATCTCCCCGCCGTAGGCTTCCCCGATGGCCTGGTGCCCCAAACAGACTCCCAGCACCGGGATGTCACGTCCAAGGTTCCTGATAAGCTCGACTGAAATTCCGGCCCGGGACGGAATTCCGGGGCCGGGAGAGATCACGATTCCGTCAGGGGCCAGCTCCCTGATTTCACTGATT
>CAZOGT010000040.1:0-14729 GCA_964579015.1 uncultured Acidobacteriota bacterium
CAATGTTATATTCATTTAACTGAAACAAGTAGCGAAACGAAAAAAATGACGATACATTGGCAACGCCTTGCGGAGGAGGGCGGAGAGAGTGACTGCCGGATCATTTCGACAGGCGGTTTAGGATATACTCTAACCCGGATTTCTCACCAGCTTGTTACTGCGGCGGTGAAAACCGGTGAGAAATCCGGGTCAAGGCTTGATCTTAAGCATCTGGATTATTCAGGCGGGGTGGAGATACTCATGAAATATGATTTTGATTTGATTTGTATCGGGCTCGGCCCGGCGGGGATGGCCGTCTCGATCATGGGCTCAGAGATGGGCCTGCGGGTCTGCACCATCGAGAAATACAGGATCGGGGGAGAATGCATGAATATCGGGTGCATACCCAGCAAATCCCTCCTGAGAATTTCCAAATACCGCCATGCTCCCCTGAAGCTGAAAGAGATGGGGCTGCTGGATGATGCAGTGATTCCTGATCTCAGGTCTCCTTTCCCGAGAATAGCTGAGTACCTGCACTACATATCCAGCAGGAAAACAATGAAGATGTTTGAAAAGGTGAACCTGATCCTTGGGGAAGGACCGGCAAGTTTTGTTGATCCCCACACGGTTACAGTTAACGGAAAAACTTTGACTGCCCAGAGGATCTTTATTGCTTCCGGCACTGAGCCCCAGGTACCGCACATCGACGGCATCGGGGATATCGATTTCCTTACCAATCAGAACGTCTTCAGCCAGGAGGAGATTCCCCGGAGCATGACCATAATCGGGGGCGGGGCCATCGGCTGTGAAATGGCCCAGGCCTTTTCCCGTCTTGGCTGTAAGTGCGCCATAGTCCACATGGACGATTATCTGCTGCCCCACGGCAACCGGAAAGCCGGGGACCTGCTGGAAGGTGTATTCAGGGAAGAGGGGATTGAGGTCTACAATTCCAGGAGGCTGGTTTCTGTCCAGAAGGAAGGGAATGAAATCTGCCTCTACACGGATGACGGAATCAGGCTCAAAGCGGAAAAGCTGCTGCTGGCCGCGGGACGTAAAGCGGCTCTCGAGGATTTGAAGCTTGAGAATGCCGGGGTCGCGCATGATCAGTACAGCATTAGAGTTGACGGCAAATACCGGACCTCGGTCAAGCATATCTACGCTGTTGGAGATTGCAACAACCAGGTCCTGCTTTCTCACGCTGCAATGCACCAGGGGATGTTTGCCCTGATGAACGCGGTCAGCCCTTTTGCCCTTTTCCGCTATAAGAATCACGTGATCCCGTGGACTGTTTTTACTGAGCCTCAGGTTTCCTACGTGGGAATGAGGGAAGGGGAGCTCCGGAAAAAGGGGATAAAATACCAGAAGGTCACCGTGAAATACGAGGATTACGGGGCGGCAATCGCAGAAAATGTCAGTACCGGATACGTTGATGTCTATACCAATTATTTTGGAAGGGTTTACGGTGTCGGCATTGTGGGTGAGGGATCGGGAGAGATGATCAACGAATGGGCCCTGGTCATCCAGAAGAATATCAGCCTGCTCAGCATTCTTTTTCTGGCCCATTCCTTTCCCACCATGGGATTCCTGAGCAAAAGGGTCGCGGAAACCTGGATGATGGAGAAAATGAAGAGTCCCTTCCTGAGAACGATGTGCCGTTTTTTCTACAGGAAGATGTAGAAGGTTGTTGAGCCCCTGTGCCTTATGCGCCCCCTCCTCCCAGTATCTGGTCAGTGACCAGCTGGACCACGCGTTCGATCTCGTCTTCCTGGGCTCGCTGCTGGGCGGTGGCGGAACTGCCGCCAGGCTTTCCGGCGCCGGGAAGGATCCTGCCCGCGGCCATGGCTGTGCCCGGGCCCATGCTTTGCGGCATTGGCTGGGGTTCATCTTTCTGGCTCGGTTCTCCCTCGATGCCCATTCCGCGGCCGTGCCCGTCAGGCCCGGCGGAGTGCTGGGGTATCGGAGAGGCGGAAAACCCTTTCAGGAAATCGTCGCTGCCGGCCAGGATGCACTGCTCGGTGGTGCATTCGTGGCGGGGGTCTTCGATTCCCATGTTACTCTTGATCTCCAGTAACTCCCGTACCTTCTGGCCGGGAAGCCGGTTGATGTTTCCGACCTGCTTGGAAAGGAGCAGGATCTTGCAGTACATGTCGAGGGTTTCCAGGTGGAAATAGGCCTGTAACAGGTTCTTGTCACAGGCTACGGCCCCGTGGTTGGCCAACAGGATGGTGTTGGCCTTGTTCTTCAGGTGAGGCAATACTGTTTCGGCAAAATTCTTGCTTCCCGGGGTTTCGTAGTCCGCCAGGGGTATCTGCCCGATAAAAATTTCTACTTCCGGAAGTATCCCGGTGGGGATTGGAATGCCGGAAACCGCGAAAGCAGTGGCATGGGGGGGGTGGGCATGGCAGACAGCGTTCACCTCGGGCAGTTCATGGAATATCTCCAGGTGGAGGAGCACTTCGGAGGTGCGGGGCAGGGGGCCGTCCAGCTGCTTTCCCTTGTCATCCACAACCGCGATGTCACCCGGTTTCAAAAAGCCCTTGGAGACACCGGTGGGCGTACACAGGTACCTTCCGTCACCCATGCGGTAGCTGATGTTGCCGTCATTAGCCGCAACGTAGCCGTTGATGTACATTCTGCGGCCCAGTTCGCAGATTTCTTTTTTTACTTCCCATTCGCTGACCATGTTATTCGTTCTCCAAAACATTTCTTGTCTGAAATATGAATTTCGTCCTCCGGCGTGCCTGTGAAAACGCCGGTTTTATTCCTTTTCAATCGTAAGCGGCAGTATCGGTTCGAAGTCTACAGTGTCGAGGATTGCCGCGCAGTAGCATTCAAAAGGGACCTTTTCCGGGTAGAAAGGTGCCGTTGCTTCCCTTCCTTCCACCATGCCCACCAGGTCTCCTTCCCGTGCCGCAAGGGAATCATACATAACCGGGGTTTCCTCATTTCCTTCATTCTGTCCGGCCAGGGTGCCCCGGTTACAGGTCCGCACCACCAGGTAGTTTCCCGGGACCACCTCGTCCAGCTTTCTGCTGAAAACCACTTTTCCGATTACTTTTGCTATCCTCATTATTTATCCTGCAGATCGTGTTTCTGTAGCTGCCGTAGTCCTTTATTTATTATTTTCAACTTCTTCAATCCTGGTGATAACGTCATCGGCCAGGCCGGAAACCATCCGGTGCTGGATGAAGGTCCTGGTCATGGCCCGCAACTCGTGAAAGGTTGATAACCGGTGTTCCAGGACCAGCAGGTTGGTGTTGAGCCTCCGCACCGAAGCTGCCACTGAATCAATCACTGTCCCCTGTACCGCCCTTATGCCCGGGACCTTGTTGGCCATGATCAGGGCGTCCGCCCCGAAGGGGAATAAGGCCACTCCCACTGAGAACCTCCCTGCGGTGATTCCTCGGCAGAGGCTCAATAGATTCACCATCCAGCAGTTATCCTCGGTGCAGTCGGTGAAAAAGATTCCGTCATGTGCAAGGGCCCTGAGAACGGAATCAGTTTTTTCATCCGGGACGTAGGTGATCAGTCCCACAGGCCCGTTTCCCCTGCCGCTGCGTGCGGCGGAAAGGGGTACGTCCCTGAAGTTCGGGACCGTCTTGCGGACCTGTACCGGCCCGGCCATGGGATTCGCCGCTGATTCCGTCTCCCGGGTGATTCCGATCTTCCGGCGGGATGCCAGGTCCCGGGCCGCAGGAGTCAGGAACTCATTGGAAGCCAGTTCCACTGAAGAGGCTCCCTTACTGTCGGCCAGCCTGGCCGCCAGGGCATCAGCAGTGACGAAGATCTTACTGATGAACTGTTCCCCGGGCATGGTGTTTCCGGTGACGCTGGAAACAGACATCTGCCCGTCCCGCTGCAGGGCGTCCTTCACTTCCTTTACTATCCGGTTAATAAGTTCCTGGTCCATATGTTTCCTTGTTTCCTGGTGACTGTCCCCTGGAATGCTCTGTCATGCTAGTCATCCGATATCCCGATCACGGTCCAGCGAACCGGGCTGGTAGTGTCCCCCACCAGTTCCCTGGCCGCCCGCCCGTCGTTGCTGATAACCACTGTGGCACCGTGCCCGGCCCCGATGGTATCCACCACCAGGAGAGGATCATCTTCTTCGCCCACTCCGCCCCGGGCATCCAGCGGCTGCACCAGCAGCAGCTTATATCCCACCATTGAAGGATGTTTGACCGTGGAAACGGCGGTTCCTTCCACCAGAGCTAATCTCATCTTAAAGTATCCTCAGGTTGTCGATCATGGAGCAGCGGCGCAGCCTGGTATAGGTCATCGGGGTGGCTATGCCTTCCCCGGTGCCGCAGGCTATTGACCAGCCCCCGTAACCTTCTCCGCCGGAACCGTTTCCAGCCAGGGAAGGTCCGTTTTTAATATAAAGTGTGGTGTCCAGAGCCTTTCCCATGTAGGTCATATGGTCTACGAGTCGGGAGTGGATTACTGCGGTATGCTTGAAGCCGTGTTCGGCATTCCTGGCGTATTCAACGGCGGTTTCAAAGTCGGGTGCCTTTACCACGGGCATTACCGGCATCATCTGCTCAGCCATGACCCAGGGATGCTCCGGCCCGGTTTCCCCGAAGAGCATCCGGCATTCCCTGGGAACAGAGATCCCGATAAGGCGGGCGATTACCTCCGGCTCCGCTCCCACGTAGTCCTTGTTGGCGGCCCAGTGACCGTCCTGTCCCTTGGCCAGGCAGGCCTCTGCCAGCCTGTCCATCTGCAAGGTGCTGATCCGGCAGGCCCCGGCCCGTTCCAGGGCGTTCATGAATTTGTCGAAGACTGCCGCCTCCACGAAGGTTTCTTTTTCGGAAAGGCAGAGGAGGTTGTTGTCATAGGTGCCGCCCTCGATGATGCAGTTGGCGGCATTGTCGAGGTCAGCAGAGGAATCCACCACTACCGGGGGGTTTCCGGGGCCGGCGCAAATAGCGCGCTTTCCCGATTTAAGGGCTGCGGCGACCACCCCGGGGCCTCCGGTGATTCCGAGCAGGTCCACGTCCGGATGGGTGAAAATCCGGTTTGCGCTCTCCAGGGTCGGCTCCGTTATCACGCAGACCAGGTTGTCAATTCCGGCTTCGCGGTAGATGGCTTCGTTGAAGAGCCTGGCCCCGTATGCCGCGATCTTCTTGCCCCCGGGATGGGGGTTGCAGACCAGGGAGTTTCCCGCGGCAAGAATATTGATGGCGTTGTTAGCCAGGGTCGGCAGGGAATGTGTGACGGGTGTGACGATGCCGATGACGCCCCAGGGAGCATGTTCCTCCACGGTGATGCCATGGTCTCCGCTGAAGCATTCGGAGCTCAGGTATTCCACTCCCAGGGCTGCATCCGCCACGATCCGCATCTTCTCCGGTTTATGGGCGGGGTGGCCGATACGGGTCTCCTCGTATTCCATCCTGCCGAGCTCCTCCGCCTGGTCCCGGCAGATATTGATGATCAGCTCACAGATTTGCCTTCTCTGGGCCAGGGATCGCCTGGCAAGCGATTTCTGTGCTGACCGGGCGGCTGAGACCGCCTGGTTGACATCGCTGAAAAGGCCTCTCTGTCCCTCCCTTGCGGTCGGAGCCACACTTAAGCCGCGGTCCGGTGCCGCAGTATCAGGGGATGAGCCGTTCCACCTTACCGAGGTCCGGCCGATGGGCGGGCTGGCGGTCTTGCCGGGAACCGGAGGCGCCTGTCCGCTCCAACCTCCTTCCAGATGGGAGATGACCTTTTCCACCATTGTTTTTATTTCGTTTTCATTAAGGCCTTGCATGATAATGCGCTTCCTTTGCTTTTTAATGACCGCAATCGGCGATAAAAAGAAACATTATTTGTTCCTGAATGCTTTTGCCGGGTATATCAGTCAGCGTCCTCGTAGATCTTATCGCCCAGGACCGTTACGGAATCGATGATTCCGATGATTACGCAGTCCACCGGGGCATCCGATGTGCCTGAGGTCATCCTGGAACTGGATCCCTGGGTGATAACAACCAGCTCATCCTGTCCGGCTCCCAGGGAATCGACAGCAATGAAAGAACGCCCGGTGGCGATGATCCTGCTGTTGTCCGGGCTGACCCGGACCGGCTCGACAATGAGCATCTTCCGGCCTTTCATATTTTCAACTTTTTGGGACGTTACAACGTTTCCTTTGACTCTGGCCATAAACATGATTAATAAACTCCTGTTCAGTCGCGGTGTTAGGATGATGAAAAAACAATGCGGCCTGCGGCGGTCCCGGTTTGAAGGTTTGCCGCAGTGCGCCTATTCAAATCATCAGCGCTTACTTTTTAGCGGCGCCTGTTCCAGGGAGAACCGCGTTCACATCTCCGTGCGGCCTGGGAATCACGTGTACTGAAACCACTTCGCCGATCCTCCCGGCTGCGGAGGCCCCGGCGTCTACTGCTGCTTTGCAGGCCGCCACGTCGCCCTTGACAACCACACTGACGTAGCCGCTTCCAACCTTCTGGGTACCCACATAGCTGACCCTGGCGGTCTTAAGCATGGCATCGGTGGCTTCAACTGCCGCGACCAGTCCCTTTGTTTCGATCATTCCAATTGCTTCTTCCATTGTTCCTGTCTCCGTTTGTTCTTCCGCCGGCACCTTCTTCCCGAAAGGGAAACAGGGTCTTTCCGGCGGACCTGTTTAGTCTTGTTTTCCTGATCTCAGTAAATCAGCCGCCTGCCTGGCTACCACCAGCTCCTCGTTGGTTTCCAGTACCCAGATTGCGGCCAAAGAATTTTCTCTGTCAATCCTGCCCTCGGACCGTGCGGACCGGTTTTTCTCCAGGTCCAGGTAGATTCCGGCAAAAGCTAGATTGTCGCACACGCTTTCCCGGACCTTATCGGACTTCTGGCCGATTCCCCCGGAAAAGGTAAGCGCGTCGACGCCCCCAAGCTCTACCAGGTAGGCTCCCAGGTAGTCACGAATGGCGGTCACGTAGACGTCAAAGGCCAGGGCAGCCTGGTCGGAACCCTCTGCCATGGCTTTCTCGATATCCCGCATGTCCCCGCTGGTCCCGCTCAGGGCCCGCAGTCCGCTTTCGGATCCGAGCCTGCAGAGGATTTTGTCGGTGTTCATGCCGGAGCTGCGGCGCAGGAGATCCAGGCCGAAAGGATCGAAATCGCCGGTCCGGCTGCCTTGCGGCAGCCCTGACTGGGGTGAGAGCCCCATGCTGGTGGCTGCTGAAACCCCGTTGCGGAGGGCACAGAGGCTGCTGCTGCCTCCCAGGTGGCAGCTGATGACCCTTTTTGCTGCAGGCATCAGTTCTTTCATCCTGTCGGCCGTGTAGCGGTGCGATGCGCCATGGTACCCGTAGCGCTTGATTCCGTATTTTTCGGCCCATTCCGGGGGAACCGCGTAATGCCGCCGCCGTTCCGGGTTGCTTTGATGAAATCCGGAATCAAAGGCTGCCACCAGGGGCGTGTCCTCCAGCACCTTTCCGAACATCCTCATTGCCGCCACGTAAGGCGGGTTGTGGGCCGGAGCCACGGGTGCGAAATACTCCATCTTCGCAAGGATTTCTTCCGTTACCAGGGTGACTGCCGGGGCGTCTCCTCCCATCACCGCCTTGAAGGCAATGGCGTCAAGGTCTTTCAGGCTGTCAAGCGCTGATGAGTCCACAAGTTTGCGCAGAATGTCACCCACTGCTTCCCCATGACTGGAGTAGGCCTGTTCCTGCTGCCTGCCCTCCCGGCCGGGCCGACTGATCTTCAGCGTCCCTCCCTGCAGGCCTATACGATCAGCTCCGCCTGAGACTATCTCAGACTCGCTCTCCATTTCGAAGAGGCGGAACTTGAAGCTGGTTGAGCCGATATTCGTTACCAGAATTTTCATTTTTTCAATCCTGCGTTATTAACACTGTCCCCTGGATGCATATAGCCGACCGGAGGCTACTTCAGAAAAGTGTCCACCATCCCCTTGTGGGGCGCAGGGATGACATTGCAGGCGACGAGTTCGCCAACTCTGCCGGCTGCCGCCGAACCGGCGTCAACCGCAGCCTTGACCGCCCCAACATCGCCTTCCACGATGGAGGTCACGTAGCCCCCGCCGATTTCAATACGTTTTACGAGTTTGACGTCGGCACTTTTGCACATCGCATCAGTGGCCTCGATCGTTCCTATATTTCCCTTTGTTTCAATCATGCCGATAGCATTCATTTTTTATCTCCGGTTCTATTTAAAGTCTTTTGATACCTGGCTGATTCCCGTCCTGTTCGCTACTGAGCGCTCTGGGGTGGAATTGCGTCCTCAAGCTCATCGTGCGGCCGCGGAATCACGTGCACGGTAACCACATCTCCCAGCCTGGAAGCTGCGGCCGCCCCTGCATCCACTGAGGCCTTGACTGCCGCCACTTCACCTCTAACAAAGGAAGTAACCAGCCCGCCTCCGGCCCTGCGCCATCCGATCATTTCCACGTTGGCTGCTTTGCACATGGCGTCGCTTGCCTCCAGCAGGGCTACAAGGCCCCGGGTCTCCACCATTCCAATTGCCTTTAGTGCCATTTTTTGTCTCCTTGATTTCTTGAATTTATTTTTTTCTGTTTTTATCTATCCAAAACCTTGTTGATGCCTGTTCAGGGGAGCAGTTCCACGTCCCTGGCATTGACCAGGTTGCAGGCGTTGCCTTCGTCGGTATCCAGGTGTACTTCCAAAAGGGACTTGGGATTGACCCGGCAGAGGATGTTTTCGTAGGTGATCTGACAGTCGCTGGTCACCCTCAAGCGGACCCTCTGCCCGTGGCTGAATCCATAGAAGGCGGCATCAGCCGGATTCATGTGGACGTGCCTTTCTGCCCTGATCACCCCTTCCTTCAGCTCCAGGTGCCCGGCAGGACCCACCAGGATACATCCGGGTGTGCCCTGGTGGTCCCCGGAAGCGCGGCAGGGGGCGTCGATTCCCAGGGCAATCGAATCAGTAAAACTGAGCTCAACCTGGGTTTTCCCGCGGGTCGGGCCAAGGATTCTGACCTCACTGATCATCTTCTGCCTGGGGCCTACAATGGCTACCTGCTGCTCAGCTGCGAATTCTCCCGGCTGGTAGAGCCAGCGGTAGACGGTAAGTTCCGATCCTTTGCCGAACAGCACTTCCAGGTCTTCCTGGCTGATGTGCACGTGCCGGGCGGAAATATTCACTACCAGGTTTGGGTAGTATTCAGCCGTAAAGGTGGTCTCTCCGGACTGCATTCTCCGGGCAAACTGTTCCCGGACGAGCTGCCGGACAACCCTCTCGACCTGTTCCCTGGGCATGGGAATATTTAGTCTGTTCATAATCCTGTTCCTGTGTTCAATGTTTCTTTTTTATCAAGCATCCGTCCGGCTGACTGCGCCGGGCGAATTATTTTTACGCCTCGGCTAACAGCAGCAATTCAGGGGCAAGTTTCCCGACTATTCCTTTCCAGGTTGCATCGAGGCCGTTGTCGCTGATGATGATGTCGACATTGTCCAGGCCGCAGACCCGTGCCAGGCCGCTTCGTCCGAATTTACTGCTGTCGGCGAGCAGGATCACCCGGTCCGCGGCCTTCATCATGGCGTTGTCCATGTCGGCCATCATCTGGTTGATATTGAAGATCCCGTCCTCACTGATCCCCCCGCATCCGGTAATCAGCAGGTCCGCCCGGATTGCGGAGACCTGCTCCTGGGCCGCCATTCCCAGTGCCACCCCGGTACGGGGATAGAGATATCCGCCTATCAGGGTGATTTCGGTCAGGAAATCCGAGGAGAGCAGCGAAGCTATGGGCACGGAGTTGGTTACCACGCTTACCCTTCTCCCGGCGATGGCGGATGCCAGGGCGTAACAGGTGGTCCCGCCGTTGACAATGACCAGCTGCTGGTCCTGAATAAGGCCGGATGCCAGGGTGGCTATGGCTATTTTTTCCCTGGCCATGCTGGTTTCCCGGGCCACCAGTTCCAGGTGCTGTGCCGAGGAGTAGTGCTTGCAGACCGCCCCTCCTCTGGTGCGGGTCAGGACATCATTCAGTTCCAGGGCTTCCAGGTCGCGGCGGGCAGTGCTCTCGCTGATGTCAAGGATATTTCCCAACTCGGACAGGGCCATGTATCCCCGCTGGGTCACCAGCTCCGTAATCCGGTTCCTTCGCTGTCCGATGTTTTCGTAAGTTGCCATAATTGCCTAAATATATTCGTTAATCAGGGAACGTTCAGGCCTGGGTATGACCACCTGGCTTACCAGCAGGCCCCGCTTCGCTACCTCTTCTACCGCTGCGGCTACCGCGGATTCGACGTCCGGCTGCTCTCCGGTCAGGAGGAGGAAACCCTTTCCCCCCAGGGCCATGGCTACATGGATGCGGAAAAGGGTTACGGCTGCGGCTTTGGCTGCCGCGTCTGCAGCGGCCAGGATGCTGACCCCGCTGAATGATTCGACAATGCCGAGAGCCTTGAGATCGTCTCCAGACATGGCTACAGACTGGCCCAGTGCGGGAAAAACAGAAGGGTGGACCGAGTTGAGGATCAGCTCGTCGATCAGCGCCCCTTCTCCGGCTTCCCGTCCGGCTGCCATTGCTGATTCCACGTCGGAAACCGTTCCGCCGATAACAATCAGGTATTTTCCTGAACAGATGGTCCTGGCCAGGATAACTTCAGCTTCAGCGGCCTTGAGCATTTGGTCCAGGGCTTTGTACCCTATTCCGACACTCGATAATTCCAACGCTCCGATTACTTTTGGATTGCTCATGATTCTATCCAGACCATATCCTTGCCTGTTTCCGATATCCGCCCGGATATTGAGGCATGGATCGGAAGCCCCAGCTGGTCAATGTCCCCGGCGCGGGGAACGGAGGCGATTTCATCACCCGCTTTTACCAGGTCGCCCACCTTGACTCCTGGGGATGCGGGAACCCCGATGTGCTGTTTCAGCAGCAGTGCGACCCGGCTGGTCTGCACCGCTGCATGGCGCAGGGGGCCGCGGTTGTTAAAGCTGTTGAGTCCCAGCCTGGACATCAGGCTGGAAGTGGGAACCTGCCGGTTCGGGAGCAGGGCTTCCGCGGATTTCGGCCTGAAATCGGGGTTTTCCCATTTTTTCCCGCCGGCTGCCAGTTCAGATTTGTTCCAGACGCAGGCATCTTTCGGATCCAGGGCTTCAGGGCATGCGAAAAGGCTGCAGAGGTTGCATTCGCAGCAGAAGCTGCTTCCCCTGATCAGGGAATCCCCGACATTGTTGAACACCAGGCTCCGCATTGCCAGGTGAGGCTCAATCGGATGGCCCAGCAGGTACCGGGGACAGAGTTCCGTACAGAAGCCGCACTGGTCGCAGGCGCTCCGCCCGATCCGGGCTTTTTCCTTCCAGGTCTTGTCGTACCTTTCCACAACCGGGTGGTCTGACGGAAGCACGATGATTCCGCCGGTGGTGCGCGTGACCCTCCCGGTTGCGTCATGCTCCAGCCTGCCCATCATCACTCCTCCGATAAGGTAGCAAGGGGCGGCAGTAGTTATGCCTCCCGCAGCCTCGAGGCATTCCTCGAAACTTATTCCGATGGGAACACGCAGGGTGCAGGGGTCAGCCACGGCTCCGGCCACCGGGAGAAATTTCTCCGTCACCGGGAAGCCTTGCAGGGCCCGGGCCAGATTATATGAGGTCTCCACGTTGATCACCACCGCGCCAACAGCGAGGGGCAGCTCTCCCGGCGGTACAATGCGCCCGGTAATGTTGTAAACCAGGGTAATCTCATCTCCGGCCGGGTAGACGTCCCTGACAGTAATTACCTCGGTTTCCGAAGGTGCAGCCTGCCGGAGATTCTCAATGAGATCGTGATACTTTTCCTTGATTCCGATGCAGGCCCGGGAGGCCCCGGTCAGGCCGGCGGCAGCGGAGAATCCTTCAAGTACTGTTTCGAGGTGGTGGCGGAGGATTTCCTTGTCCTTGTGCAGCAGGGGTTCACATTCCGCGGCATTCAGGATGATGGTGTCAACCCTGGCGCTGAGCTTGGCATAGGTCGGAAAGCCGGCCCCTCCGGCCCCGCAAACGCCCGCTGCCCTGATTCTCTGGATCACCTCTTCCGCCATTTCACCCGCCATCTTTGAGAAGACTCCCATCTCGCAAAATTAATTGATATTTAGCATTATCTGTTAAATTCTGAAAAAAATCTATCATTTTTTGATAAAAATTGATTTTTTTATGGTTGTTATTCTCCAGAAGACCTGAAATCCGGCAGGAGTGGATGAGGCTTCCAGCTTCGGGCCGGCAAGGGGTGGACTGGGTGGACAGGGTGGACGGAGTGGACAGGGCAATCCTTTCATTTTTCCCTGTTTTTCTGGACACTCCCCCGAAAAAAAGATCCTTTAAGGGTCTCCCGGATCAGCCTTAACTGTTATAATCTATAGATGGAACTTAAAGAAGCATTAACCTTTGATGATGTCCTTTTAAAACCTCTCAGGTCTGATGTAGCACCTGCCGAAGCCAGGCTGGACACCAGGCTGACCCGCAATCTTTCCATAAACATTCCTCTGTCTTCTGCTGCCATGGATACGGTGACTGAATCCCAGACTGCCATAACCATGGCCCGTCTGGGCGGGATCGGCATAATTCACCGCAACCTGACCATTGAAGTCCAGGCGGCGGAAGTGGACCGGGTAAAGCGGTCGGAATCGGGAATGATCCCTGACCCGATATCAGTCAGGCCTGATACTCCGCTGCGGGAGGTTCTTGCTTCCATGGACAAATACCAGATTTCCGGGGTACCGGTAACGGAAGAGGATGGGAAGTTGCGGGGAATTCTTACCAACCGGGACCTGAGGTTTGCCGACAACCTGGACCTGAAGGCTTCGGAGCTGATGACCAGAGACAACCTGGTCACGGTCAAGGAGAACATTTCCCTGGAGGAGGCCAAGCGAAAGCTCCATGAAAACAGGATTGAGAAGTTGCTGGTGGTTAATGATGACTATCATCTCAGGGGCCTGATCACCTTCAAAGATATGATGAAATCGGTTACCTATCCCAGCGCGAGCAAGGACGAGAAGGGCCGCCTCAGGGTTGGAGCGGCGGTCGGAGTGTCAGGTGATTTCCTGGAAAGAGCCCTGGAGCTGGAGAGGTCCGGAGTTGATGTGATAAACGTCGATACGGCACATGGATACACCAGCCGGGTAATGGATGCGGTCAGTAAGCTCAAAAAGGGGCTTAAAAGGGCCGATTTGATTGCCGGAAATATTGCCTGCGGTGAAGCGGCCCGGGCACTTTTTGATGTAGGGGCTGATGCCGTCAAGGTTGGCATGGGCCCGGGCAGTATCTGCACGACCAGGATCGTGACCGGGGCCGGTATGCCCCAGTTTACGGCGATAACGGACACGGTGGAAGTCGCATCCGGGTTGGGGATCCCTGTCATCGCCGATGGCGGGATCAAGTATTCAGGGGACATTGTCAAGGCCCTGGCCGCCGGGGCGGACTCAGTAATGATCGGGAATCTTTTTGCCGGCACGGACGAGTCTCCGGGCGAGCTGATTTTTTATCAGAACCGGAGCTACAAGACTTATCGGGGCATGGGTTCACTCGGTGCCATGGCAGTCGGTTATGGGACTGACAGGTATGGGCAGGACCAGAATCCAGGGTCAAAGAAGGTTGCCCCCGAGGGAATTGAAGGCAGGGTCCCTTACAAGGGAAGCCTGGAAGCTTTTGTCTCGGTACTGCTGGGCGGCATCCAGGCCGGAATGGGCTACTGCGGAGCGGCTTCCATTGAGGAACTGCAGGAAAGGGCGGTCTTTATCAAGCTTTCTGACAAGGGAGTCAGGGAATCCCATGTACATGACGTGATGGTCACCAAAGAGGCTCCCAATTACCGGATTGAAGGCTGATTACAACCTTATAATGTAGAATATCCGATCATGTTTAATTCAATACTTGCCAAGGTGATAGGTTCCCAGAATGACCGGTACCTGAAGAAGACGGGACCGGTAGTCGAGCAGATAAATTCCCTGGAAACTTCATTCATAAGCCTTTCCGATGAGGAGCTTAAGGGAAAGACCCAGGAGTTCCGGGAGCGCTATGCTGCCGGGGAGAGCCTGGATGACCTGATGCCGGAAGCTTTTGCCGCCGTACGTGAATCCTCCAGGCGAACCCTGGGGATGAGGCACTATGATGTCCAGCTGATAGGAGGGAAGGTCCTCCATGAAGGCAAAATCGCGGAGATGAAAACCGGTGAAGGCAAAACCCTGGTCGCAACGCTGGCCGTGTATTTGAATGCCATTCCCGGCAAGGGAGTGCATGTCGTTACTGTTAATGACTACCTGGCCCGCCGTGATGCCGAGTGGATGTCTCCGGTCTATAATTTCCTGGGGATGGACGTCGGCTTTATCCAGCATGATATGCCGGAATCCCAGCGGAAAGAGGCTTACCGTTTCGAGATAACCTACGGTACCAATAATGAGTTTGGCTTTGATTACCTGAGGGACAACATGAAGTATTCCCTCGAGGACTGCGTCCAGAGAGGGCATCTCTTTGCCATTGTTGACGAGGTGGACTCTATCCTGATTGACGAGGCGCGGACTCCCCTGATCATCAGCGGCCCTTCCGAGGAGTCAACGGACAAATACTACAAGATTGACCGGATGATCCCCCGCCTGGTGCGGGAAGAGGACTTCAAGGTTGACGAAAAGATGCGCACGGTGGTCCTCCAGGAGACCGGCATAGAGAAATCAGAAAAGGCCCTCGGGATTGACAACCTGTATGACCCCCGCAACATGGAACTGGTACATCACATCCAGCAGGCCTTGAAAGCGCATACCCTTTTTACCCGGGATAAGGATTACGTGGTCCGGGAAGGGGAGGTAA
>CAZOGT010000041.1:0-7739 GCA_964579015.1 uncultured Acidobacteriota bacterium
TGTCCGGCTCCTTCTCCGTTGTTGATTACCAACCGGTAACCGTTGTCTTCCAACCCTTCGGTCCGGGCGATTTCCGAGGCCTTGACGAGCAGGTGCCCGAGTAAGGCGTGATCTTTCCCTTCAGCCTTCGCCAGTGACGGGATAACCTTTTTGGGTATGATCAGGATATGGACCGGCGCTACCGGGTTGATGTCCCGGAAAGCCAGGCAGAGATCATCTTCATAGACGATATCCGCCGGGATTTCCCTCTCGATTATTTTCCCGAAGATTGTCATAGCATAATCCTGCACAATCCGGCGGTCATTTGTAAAGAGCTGTTTGAAGAATTTTGACAAATCCGGGCAGGGGAGTGTTATCAGTTATTCCTGTGAAGGCCCCGGCCTTTAAGCAACCTTACCGGGACGGCCCGCCCGTGACCTGCGCCGGACAGGGGCCTTTTGATTTGAATTATTCGGGGCAAAGTACTACGATTCTGAAAAGATGAAAATCGAAGGCAATGAATACGACTGGAGGGAATGGATAAGCCTGGCAGGCGCTCTGTTGCTTGGTGCTGTTCTGGTAATCGCTTCGATAGGCAAGGTTCTTGACCCCGTAATGTTTGTGGAGCAGATCCGCAAGGAAGGCCTGGAAATATTTTTTTCCGCCAATACGGTGGCCCTGATTGCCCTGGCAATTGAGACGTTTCTCGGCGCGGCGCTGCTCCTCGGAGTGCGTACTTTCTGGATAGTGCTCCCCTCAGCCGGGCTTTCCGGCTTTTTCCTCTTCCTGACCGGGCGCAGCTACTGGTATGTCCTTAGAGGTGACAGGAGCAGTGATTATGACTGCGGATGCTTCGGGGTGTTCATGCAGAGAACCGCCCAGGAGGCGTTCTGGCAGGATGTTTCCTTACTGCTCATACCCCTGGTGCTGATTTTTATCGGGTCAAGGTATAAATCCTTCGCGTTGCCTCCGGTCAGGACCGGCATTGCGGTCCTGGCGGCGGCCTTAATCTGTATCTGGGCTGTATACATTGAAGGGATGCCCCCTTCAGTGCCAAAGACGGAAGCCGGCATGAGCTCCTCGGGATTACTCGGCGCGGAGGGCCTCGATTTTTTTGAGCGTTCTGATCAGTATGGGCTCCTGATCGATGGGGAGGAGGATCCGGGAGCATTGATCCTGGAGTCCCAGGCCTCGCTGCGCCTGGTACTGCTTTCGCCGGAAATTTCCAGGCCGATAGTGCTGGATATCCGCCGCAGCCGGGTATGCGAGGTTGACCGTTCCGAGGTCAGGGAAGGGGCCGGGGGAATGGTTTCAATGCCGATGGATGTTGCCCTGGAGGAAATCGGGAACTTTACTATTGATAACAGGGGGCTGTCCTTTGTCCTGGGCGGAAAATCCTTCAACCTGATAAGCAAATAGAAATTAGATTATAATAGGCGGCTCGAATACCGGGTTTTTGACAGGGATGCCGCTGAAGGACATGGAGGCCCTGCAGTCCGGGCCAGGACCACACCAGGAGTTTGTGTGCGGGTGAGTTGGAATGCCTCCCGTGGTATTCCGCATTCGACATCAAGCACCATCAGAATGTTAAAAATCATGAGCAAAAAAGACAAAAACGACTACAGTGCGACCCTGCAGCTCCCCAGGACCAGTTTCTCCATGCGGGCCAACCTGCTCAACGCTGAGCCCCTGCACCAGGACCGCTGGGATTCCATGGATCTCTATGAAGCTATCCGGGGAAAAAAGCGCGCCAAAGGGCCATATATATTTCATGACGGGCCTCCCTACGCGAACGGCAAGATTCATATGGGGCACCTCCTCAACAAGATTCTGAAAGACCTGGTGGTCAGGTCTCGCCTGATGATGGGTTATGAGGTTGATTATGTGCCGGGATGGGATTGTCACGGCCTTCCTATTGAGCATAAGGTAATGAAAGAACTGGGAGACAAGGCCAGGGGCCTGAGCATCCTGGAGATAAGGTCCCTTTGTCATGATTACGCGGCCAGGTATGTTGGGCTGCAGTCCTCGCAGATGAAGCGGCTTGGAACCCTGGCCGATTACGAGAACCCCTACCTCACCATGGTCCCTTCCTATGAAGGGGCTACCCTGGAGGTTTTCGCTGCGCTGGTTGCCGAGGGCCTGGTCTACCGGGACGTAAAGCCTGTGCACTGGTCAATTGCCAACAAGACCGCCCTGGCCGAGGCTGAGCTCGAGTACTACGACCGGGAAGACACCAGCGTATATGTGTTGTTCGACGTGGAAGACCCCGGCCTCATGCCTGAGGAGCTGGGCCTTCCCGAGGGCAGGGAGGCATCCCTGATGATCTGGACGACGACTCCCTGGACCCTGCCGGCCAACCTGGCCGTGGCAGTAGCTCCCGAAGCTGAGTACTCCCTGTACAGTTTCAGCTTCAGGGGCCGCATGGTCTGCGCTGTGCTGGCTGCCGAACTGGCCCCCGGCATTTTCAGTGCAGGGGAGATTGATTCCTGGGAAGTCCTGGGAAGTTGCACCGGAAGGGTCCTTTCTGAATCAGGCCTGTCCTACACGCATCCCTTCATTGACAGGAAGAGCCCGGTGGTTATCGCTGAATATGTGACCATGGAAGACGGTACGGGCCTGGTGCATACCGCCCCCGGGCATGGTGCTGAAGACTACCTGACCGGACTCAAGGAGAAGCTCCCGATCTACTGCCCGGTCCTGGGTGACGGGACCTTTGACGACACTGTCCCCGAGTGGCTTGCAGGTGTTGACGTCTGGACCGCCAACGGGCTGGTTGTGGAACATCTCCGTGCAAGCGGACACCTCTTCTATGATCACCGCTACGTGCACAGCTATCCGCATGACTGGCGGAGCAAGACCCCGACCATTTTCAGGGCGACTGAGCAGTGGTTTGTCGCGGTTGACAGGCCTTTCGGTAAAGAGGGTAAATCCCTGCGGGAAATGGCCCTGGAGGCCGCGGCTGAGAAGGTTGATTTTGTTCCCGGATGGGGGCGAAGCCGCATGGAGGGCATGCTTGAATCCAGGCCTGACTGGTGCATAAGCAGGCAGCGTTCATGGGGATTGCCGATTCCGGTATTTTTGCTGGATGAGGACAAGGTCCTGATCACGGAAAAGAGTGTCAGTGCAGTAGCCCGGGTAATCAGGGAGGAAGGTTCGGATTTCTGGTTTTCGGCCACCCCTGCCGAACTGTTGAAATACTATGACCCTTCAGATGATCCCCAGGCGCCGAAATGGATAGATGAGAACGGGGTATGGCTGGAAATGCTCCAGAAAAGCCGGGATATTTTCGATGTCTGGTTTGAATCCGGCTCCTCCTGGAACGGCGTGCTCAATGAAAGGGGGATCGGCTATCCGGCTGATCTTTACCTGGAAGGATCGGACCAGCACCGGGGATGGTTTCAGCTTTCGCTTCTTCCGGCCCTGGGAGCTACCGGGCAGTCTCCGTTCAGGACAGTACTTACCCATGGTTTCATGGTAGATGCCAATGGGCGGAAAATGAGCAAGTCCGAAGGGAACGCGGTGGATGTTGAAGATGTCCTGAAGCAGCATGGGGCCGACATCTGCAGGTGGTGGGTCTGCTCCCTGAACTACACCAATGACATCAAGGTGGACTGGGAGTTCTTCAAGGTTGCCGGCGATGAGTACCGGAAAGTCCGCAACACCATCCGCTTCCTGCTTGGAAACCTGAATGATTTTGACCCGGACAGGGACTATTGCCCTCCCTCCCCTGAGGACTGCTTCAGCATTGATGCCTGGGCCTGGCAGAAACTGGCCGAGTTTGTGGAAGCCACAACGGAAGGATATGAGAAGTTCCAGTTCAAGAAGGTGTCAGACACGATTTTCAACTTCTGCAATGACTCGATGAGCGCGGTTTATCTGGTTGCGGTCAAGGACCGGCTTTACTGCGACGCTGCTGACAGCAGGAAAAGGCGCCGGACCCAGACAGTGATCTATGAGATCGCCAGGGCCCTCATAAGGACCGTAGCCCCGATACTGGTGCATACTGCTGAGGAGGCCTGGCTGGCCCTGAATGATGAAACCATGGAATCATCCGATTCCGTGCACTTTCAGCTGCTTCCGGAGGTTCCCGCCAGGCTGGAAAACGAGGCCGACTGGGCTCCGGTCATGGAATTCAGGCATAAGGTACTCAAGGCCCTGGAGGAAGTCCGCGCCGGGGACGGCGGGCTCAAGAACCCCCTTGACGCCGGGGTCAGGGCCGTGGTGACTGCTGATGAAGCAGAGGCGCTGCAGCCTTTCCGGGAGGAGCTGGCGGATATCCTGGGAGTAAGCCGCATGGAGGTTGCAGTCGGCGGATCACCTCTTGTCGAGATTGATGATTTGAGGAATGAACCCCGTTGCGAGCGTTCCTGGAAAAGGGACCTGTCCGTCAAGGCCAGGCCTGACGGAGGGATGCTTTCAGACAGGGATGCTCAGGTTATAGGATCAGTTTAGTAAATTTAAATGCGACCGGGTGCAGGAGCCGGTAGTGGAAGACGGCCTCAGCCGCCAGTCCGCACCATGCTTTTTTCCGGTAGTTGGGAGCGGAATAATGACAAGGAAAGTAATTATCCTCGGATCAGGATGCGCGGGTTCAACAGCGGCGATTTACGCGGCCAGGTCCAATCTCGAGCCCCTGGTACTGGAAGGCATTGAACCGGGTGGGCAGCTGTCCCTCACCAGTAATATTGAGAATTTCCCCGGTTTCCCCGAGGGCATTGGCGGGCTGGAGCTTGTGGACAGCATGAAAAAGCAGGCAGAGCGTTTTGGAGCTGAATACCGCATGGAAAACGCCGAAGAAGCCGATCTCTCATCCCGCCCCTTCACCATAAGAACCGGCCAGGAAACCTACACTGCCCACTCCCTGATTATTGCTTCAGGCGCATCGGCCCAGCTGCTGGGCCTTGAATCGGAAAAGAAGCTTCTCGGCAGGGGGGTCTCCACCTGTGCAACCTGTGACGGGTTTTTCTACCGCGGACAGGAAGTAGTGGTTATCGGGGGAGGTGACACGGCCATGGAGGACGCGATCTACCTGACCAAGTTCTGCGAAAAAGTGACGGTAATCCACCGGCGTGATGAGTTGAGGGCTTCCCCGATCATGGCGGACCGGGCCAAAAAAAACCCGAAGATAACGTTTCTCTGGGACAGTGTGGTCACTGAAGTGCTGGATCCTGAAAAAGACGAAGTGGAAGCGGTAATGGTCAAAAATGTAAAGACCGGGGAAGAGATTATGTACAGGACCAACGGCGTGTTTGTCGCCATTGGCCATGTGCCCAACACCTCGATCTTCAAGGGGCAGCTGGACCAGAATCCCAATGGCTACCTGATTGTCCGTGAAGGGTCCCTGACCAATGTGGAGGGTGTTTTTGCCGCCGGCGATGTCCATGATGACCATTACCGGCAGGCGATAACCGCTGCCGGAGCCGGATGCCGGGCCGCCATGGACTGTGAAAAATACCTGGAAATGAAGGAAATCTGAACCCGCTGGTCCGGCCGCGGGACCTGCCGCTGCCGGTGCGGGAAAGGGGAAGGTTCGGATGTTTGATTTTGATTTCTCCGAAAGAAAGCTGGAAGGCAGGATTGTCCTGCTGGCCGGGGGCTCGGGCGGACTGGGAAGCGCCGTGGCAGTCCTGCTGGCCCGGGAGGGCGCAGACCTGGTGATTGGATACCGTGAGAACCGTGAGCGGGCCGCGGAGCTTCGGGATTACCTGGCCGCAAACTTCAATGCCAGGGTCCTGCTGCAGGGCGGAGACCTCAACAGCGCTGATGTCCGGGAGGGCTACATGGAAAGGGCCCGGGAACTGGGCGGCAGCCCCTATGGATGCGTCTGCCTGGCGGGTGACCCGGCCAGGGTCAAATTTGATGATGCCACTGAATCCGACATGATCAAATCCATGGAAGAGAATTACATCGGCCCCGTATTGCTGGCAAGGGAGGCCGCTTCCCGGATGATGAAAGCGGAGATGCCGGGAGCGATAGTCCTTTTTTCCACCATGCAGGCCATTGCGCCCTTTGACGGCAGCATCAATTACGCCGGCCCCAAGACCGCCCTGATCCAGGCCGTGAAGATCATGGCCAGGCAATGGGGAGGCCGGGCCGACATCCGGGTCAATGCCGTGGCTCCCGGCGTGAATGCCGCTGGAATGGCCCTGCAGTCGATTGCTTCCGGCAAGTATGATTTTTTCCTGGACAAGGGGATCATTCCCCGCTTCGGAAAGGCGGAGGATATTGCCAGGACCGTGCGTTTTCTCCTGGAGCCCGATAATTACATTACCGGACAGGTCATCACCGTGGATGGCGGACTGACCCTGCGTCGGGACAAGTGAATTGACGATTTGTGGCATGAAGCATCCTTGCTTTCATATGCCGCGGCAGCGGCACCCTTTACATCTGCAACAACTCTCCAGCCAACTGACTTACCGGCTCCCTTCGGGAGCGGAAAACTGGAAGTTTCCGGCCACGGCCACTTGTGGCAGGTCCGGTCCTCGGACCTGCGAGTGAAAGCGAGGCGCAAACGCAGAAATAAGCCATTGCCTCCGCCCGGCAGCTGGATTAAGATTCTGTTTTACACACTGAGAATTATCCGGAGAAACAGGAAGGATGGGGAAATGGAAAATGTCGACAGGTATACGGTTGAGGAATTTGTTGCCGCTACCGAACAGAAAGAGCAGGGAAGGGGCTTTTTTGAACTGGAAAGCGCCCGGATGCTGGAAGTCAATCTGGACGGCCTGGTCTGGACCAGGATGGGATCGATGGTGGCCTATACAGGAGACATCCATTTCGAGAGGGAGGGAGTCCTGGAGCATGGCGTCGGAAAGCTGCTCAAGCGTACCTTCAGCGGGGAAGGGGCCAAGCTCACCAAGGCTACCGGAAAAGGCCGGCTTTACCTGGCAGACAGCGGTAAAAAGGTGTCCATCCTGAACCTCCGCGGTGAAACCCTTTTTGTAAATGGTAACGACCTTCTCGCTTTTGATGAGCATGTTGAGTGGGATATCAAGCTGATCCGGAAAATCGCCGGAATGCTCTCGGGCGGGCTCTTCAATGTCAGGCTTTCCGGCAGCGGACTCATCGCCATTACCTCTCATTATGACCCGCTTACCCTCCGGGTGACTCCCGGTTCCCCGGTCATGACTGATCCCAATGCCACGGTTGCCTGGTCCGGCTCCCTGAGCCCGGAATTCAAAACCGATATTTCCATGAAGACATTCCTGGGCCGGGGCAGCGGGGAATCGATCCAGATGCTATTCCAGGGAGAGGGTTTCGTGGTTATCCAGCCCCAGGAGGAGGTCTATTTCCAGGGGAATTCCAGCGGCCAGGGATAATTTGATTGACGATTGTGGCATAAGCTTCCAGCTTATGAATTTGCCATTCGCCATTCGAAATTGCTTTCCACACTTCAGGCTCAGGACATAGGTAACACTGTCTGAGTTGGCTGTCCATTTGGAACCACAATTTTACTCTCACCCTGGCTCCTCCGGGCGGCCGGCCGCCCGGAGGATGATCGACCCCGATACCGATCCCGACCCCCTTCGCTGCGCTCAGGGGGAAGGGGTCACTAAGCACTAAATCCGAAATCCGAAAAGAAGTTCGTGTGATCTCGTATTCCTCTGATGTTTCTTTCAGATTTCGAGATTCGGAGTTAGGATTTTCCCGTAGGGACGTCTCAGCACCTTCAGCGCTCCAATCGATGCAGCCTGCCGCGTTTACCTGGCGCTACTCCCTGCCACGCCTCCGGCGTTCTCTGAGACCTTGCGTCATGGCGT
>CAZOGT010000041.1:7749-11568 GCA_964579015.1 uncultured Acidobacteriota bacterium
AGTTTTCTACTGTTGAGTCATTATTGACGGAGAACGGCCAAGGAAAATGCCCCTCATTCAAACATAGCCTCTGCCCTGGTTGTAGGCGGCACAGCCGCCATGTAGCGAAGGGACCGGTCCCCGAAGAGCTGCTGCCCGGCTATCGGCTGGTCGCTCTGGATCTTGATGTAGCCGCCGGACTGGGTTGGGAATTCCGGCCACATGTCGGGATCAGTCAGGGTCCTCGCTATCCTTTCACCCGGGCCGAGGATCAGGGTCTTCTCAGCCACTTTCGAGCCATCAGTGCCGATGGCCTCAATCAGGACATTAGCAGTTTCGTCCCCTGGATTGAAGAACGCGAATCCGGTAAATACGGTCTCCAGGTTTGATATGTGGTTGAAGACCGCTTCCCGGAACAATTCCGTTTGCAGGGGCAGGGACATGGCATATTCCAGCGTATCTCCATCGGCAAAGATAATGTCCCCGATGACACCTTTGCCGAAACTCTCAACTATCAGGGACCCGGTGATGATGCCGCCTTCAGGATCCAGGCCAAACAGGGTTCCAAGATTGGCGTTATAGATCTTCTCACCGGGCATGGCAACCCAGGCCGCTGCCAGGAGGCTTCCGTCATCCGCAATGAGGGTCAGCTTCACGTTACGCAAGGCAGGATAGGTGTTCACCAGCTGCAGGTTGGTGACAATACCGGCTCCGTGAGCCAGCTGGGCGCTGTACATCTTTTCAGCTTGATGTGCTTCAACCGCATTCATGCCGAGGGCGGTGCGGACACCCGGAAACTCAATCCTGGAAAAGCCTGCCACGCCCGGGCCTTCTGTTACCTCGATCTCCATGTAGGCGCTCGTGACATCGTAATGGAGAGGAACCAGCTCCCTGGCATTACCGGTCACAAATCCCCTGGCGGGAATGGTGTGAGACTGCCCGAAAACCCTGGAGGAGCCCCTGAGCCAGCAGATGACCCGAACCTCCTGGTCAGTGGGATTGACGATGCACATCTGGATGTCCGGGTCCCATCCCTCGAAGAACTTTTCATCCAGCGGACGGGTGAAATAGAGTTTTCTGGCGTGTCTGTACTGGGCCTCAGCTCCGTCAAGCATCTGGGTGTCTTTGGCCCCGAAGAGGAAAATGCTACCCAGGTCCCGGCTGTTTTCAACCACCAGTTCAATCCAGGAAAAATCAGTATGGTTGGGACTGCCATTGAAAAATTCCACTCCCAGCAGGCTTTCTTGCCGGCTTGGACCGATAGCGCAGACAGCTGGATTTGTACCCAGCGGCTCCTTCTGTCCGCTCGCGTCCCAGGCAGTCAAGGCAAGGTTGAAACCTTCATTGCCGAAATTGGAAGCGACCACACCGGTGAAATAGTCGGGAGACTGCTTCCAGACCGGGATGAAGGCCCGGTGGGTATTGCCGGCCGAAGCCGCAGCCGCGTTACTCTCTTCACTGTATAGACTGTTTCCGTTCCAGGCGTGATTCCAGGTGACTGATTTGACCCGGAAATCAAAGTCAACCCCAGGTTCAAGATTGGAAACCGTGAGGCAGGCGGTATTCTTGTCTTCGGTCATTCCGCCGTAATGAAAATCCTCTTCGCCTGTCCTGCTGTAGAACACCTGGTAGCCTCCCTGGTCATCGACATACTTGATCGGGCTCCATGAGACCTGCACACGGTTTTCCGGATTCCCGGAATCTTCAATGGTAACAGCCGTTATATTTTCCGGAGGGAGGGTCTGGGTGGAGAGGAATTTTCCCTGGTGCTTGGCTTCCATCTGGGAGAGTACGGCGCTGCCGGAGGCGTAAAGACGGTTGTAACGGAGATCGATCCAGGTGTTGACAGGCGTTGCAAGAAAAGAGGGCAGGGGGCCGGAAAGGTTGTTGGAATTGAGGTGAAATGTACTGAGGTCCGGAAGGTTGCCCAGTTCCTCGGGAATCGGCCCGGACAGGCAATTGAAGGAGAGGTTCAACGAACGAAGCCATGACATGGTGCCCAGTTCCGGCGGGATCTCCCCGCTCAGCTTATTGCGGGAGAGGTCCAGGTGATCTATGTCGGCCAGGGCGCGCAATTCCGGGGGGATGGTGCCTGTCAGCTGGTTATTCCTGAGCATGAAGATTGAAAGGCCGGTTAAATTGCCCAGTTCCGGCGGGATTGGTCCGCTTAATCTGTTCTCATGCAACTCGAGGCGTTCCAGCTGAGCCAGGCCGCCCAGTTCGGGAGGGATGGGACCGGTAAGGTTGTTGTAGGCAAGGCCCAGTCTTTCAAGCTCGGCAAGTCTTCCCAGTTCAGGCGGGATCAGGCCCGAGAGATTGTTTCCGCTCAGGGAGAGGAGACGCAGCCTGGGCAGGCTACCCAGTTCAGGAGGAATCGAACCTCCAATCCTGTTATATCCGAGGGAAAGAGTCCAAAGATTTGAAAAATTCACCAGCTCCGCGGGAATTGTACCGGTCAGCCCATTGCCGCCCAGGTTAATGCCCATCACATTCCCGGCCCCGAAGGTTATTCCGTGCCATGTCCAGACTGGCTCAGCTGAAAGCCAGTTGGTGTTGTCGGCCCATTCATCGCCCCCGGTGCTGTAATAGAGGGCATAAAGCGCGTCACATTCTTCGTCTGGAATCCCGCTGCAGGAGTTACCCAGGGCCGGCGTAGACAAGGCTGCCCATAAGAGGAGAGCAAATGCGGCCGGAACCCAGGCGGAAATGAGGCTGCAGGCAGGTGCGGGGGAAGGCGTATGTGGATTGCTGCGCATAATCACGTTTCCTTTATTGGCAATTGGATGTAGTATCAAACCCGTCCTGTAATAAATGGATCGAGTGAGATTTCCGCATCGGCAATTGTCCTGGATTTGATTCTATTCCAATTGTTTGGCAAGCACAAAAGTAATATGATGACAAGCCATGGGATGCCGGTGTCAACCCGGATCCCGGGGAGGATAAGGAGTTGATCATGGGAAAGCGGTTTAAAGTCCTGGTTACGGTGGTGCTGATAACGCTCCTGATGAACCCGGCCGCATTCGGCTGGGGCAATCCCCCGCCGGGGAAATGGGAGAAGGTGGCCCAGACCCCGCCCGGGGCCGGGATAATCGTGTACACGAAAGACGGCGCGAAGCAAAGATATGACTTTGTGATGCTTGATGACGATGTTCTGCGCTGCGCCAACAGCTACAGCCGGGATATCAGGATTGAGCGGGGTGAGATTGACAAGGTCATTGCTGTAAAGGCCGGGAAATACGCAAAACATGGAGCCCTATGGGGCGCGGCAGGCGGAGCCGCTGTCATGGAGGGGATGGCTCTCAAGTGGGGAGACATAGACGGCATAGTGGGTTATGTGATGCTTGCCTGCGTGGGCGCGGCCCTGGGGGCTGGAGGAGGGTTCCTGGCCGGTGCCGCCATCGGGGCGCCGGGGGAGACCATTTTCATTTCGAAAGAGAAAGCCCTGGCCGAAGCGAATTAGCTGCATGCTTCCGGGGCTGGATAACCAGCCTGGAAGGACTCGACCCGGCCGGTCTCCAGTATGCGGGTCTTAGACTGATACTGAACCGAAGGAGCGGAAACAAAACCATTCCCGGCCATGGCATGAAGCCGGGATGTTGTGCTTTCCCGTCAGGGAATTTAAACCGGAAATCTTATGCCTGAGATCTCTTTTTACGGGAAGAAAAAATTCGCCGTGACCGGGGCACTGGGACTGGCATTCCTCTGCTTGATTCTCCAGGTACCGGCCCAGGAACATTTTTTCAGGCGGCAGGCCGCCGGGAGGCTTCTGGCCCTGGCCCAGAAGATTGATTTCAGCACCGACATCAGGGAATTCCAGAAGCAGCTGCAATACCGCCCGAA
>CAZOGT010000041.1:11578-14117 GCA_964579015.1 uncultured Acidobacteriota bacterium
CGGGATAACAACGGAGCCACGCCGCTCTGGCTGGCATCAGCAGCCGGGCGCAATGACGTGGTCCAGCTCCTCCTCGAACATGGCGCCGGTCCGGATATCCCCACCAATGACGGGGCCACCCCGCTCTGGATAGCCACGGTTGGGGGTCATATCGGCGTTGTCAGGGTGCTGATGGGCGCGGGAGCAGACGTTGACAAGGCAGCGGACAATGGAACGACTCCGCTCTGGCTGGCTTCCTGGAACGGGGTTGTTGATTTCGCGAGGATGTACCTGGAAGCAGGGGCGGACCCCAACGCACGCGAGAAGAAGAACCGGTCCACCCCTCTCTGGTGCGCCTCGGTGAACGGGCACGATCGGATCGTCAGCCTGCTGCTGGAGAGCGGGGCTGAGGTCAACATTGTCACCGCGGACAGGACTTCCCCGCTCCTGATGGCAGCCTCGGGAGGGCATCTCAAGGCGGTTCGCCTGCTCCTGGAAAGGGGCGCTGATGCGGGGTTCAGGACCGCGAAGAATACCACGCCCCTCTGGATAGCCGCAGCCCGGGGATATGATGAGGTAGTGAAGGAACTTATCGCCGCCGGGGCTGATCCGGACGTCAGGGACCTTAAATTCGGCTCCTCCCCGGTCTGGATGGCGGCCCAGAACGGTCACCTTGAAGTGGTAAGAGCCCTTGTCGAATCCGGGGTCAGCCTTGAAACTGAGGCCCGGGGGTTTACGGTCATTGAAATAGCCGAGGAACAGGGGCACGGGGAGATCGTGGATCTATGGACGATTGACGATTGACCTTGTGGCATAAGCATCTTGCTTATGAATTTGCCATTCGCCGATTGACGATTGTGGCAGGTCCGATCCTCGGACCTGTGCCGCCTGAGCGGCACCGGAAAGCTGGAAGCTTCCGACCACAGCAAACTAATCTATTGACGATTTACCCGCAACTATCTAAAATCCAAACCTTCTTCTTGAGTCGCTGGGCAGGGGCGCATAGTAGCCTTTGCGGTACCTCAGGGTTTTGTTGTCCACGTCAACTTCGACTTCTATCTTTCGATACGATCCGTCCTTTTCGAGGTTGGTGGGGATATAGGTAAGGCTGTATTGGTTGCGGAGTTCATTTTCCACTTCCTTCAGGGACTTGATCAGGTCCCCATTGCTGAACGGAAAAAAGACCCTGCCTCCGGTAAGGTTGGTGAGGTTTGTCAGGGTTTCGTCACCCTGCCAGTCCTCGTCGGTGCCCAGGTTGGTGGTACTGATCGCGTAGATTGCGGCTTCGGCTTTCATTACCGAGGCCAGGGCCTCATCCGAGGTATGTTTGCTGCTCAGGTCCGAGCCGTCCGTAAGGACCACCATGACGCGCCGGCCGTCTTCATAAAGCAGTTTTTGCTCGCTTACGAGGTGCAGGCAGTCATATAGCGAGGTCCCACCTCCCGCCTTCAGGCCCCTGATTTCCGCGGCCAGGTCATTGGGGTTGGTCGTAAAGTCGTGCAGGAGACTGACCCCGGTGTCGAATTCGGCCAGCAGGGCCCTGTCCCTCGGCTGGAGAATGGTATAGAGAAAATCAAGGGCCGCTTCCTTCTCGAATTCAAGCTTCATCTTGACGCTGGAACTGGTGTCGATGAGGAGGGCTATGGTCAGGGGCATGTTTGTCTGCTGGGTGAAATTGGTAATTTCCTGCTCCTCGCCGTCTTCAAAAATTTTGAAATAGCTCCGGGGAATATTCTTTACGAATTCCCCGGTATCAGGGTCCGTGATTGTTACCAGGACATTAACGGCATTCACATCCACCCGGAAGGGTTCCGGGTCTTCTGTCTGGACCTGGCCTAACGCTTCCGGCTCAAGGAACTGGAACATCATCAGTGCGATTACGGCAGCAGAGGTTAGTTTTCCTACATTAAGCATAATTTTTTATTGTCTCAGAAATTCCGCCAGCTTTTCCAGTTCTTCCGGCAATGGGGCAGTGAATAGGAGGGGCTCCCCGGTTTCCGGATGGAGCAGGGAAAGGGCGGCTGAATGGAGAAAGAGCCTGCCCATTTCCTTTACCGCCTTACGGTGACGGGTGTTTTTGATCCTCGGCAGGAGTGCCGTGAATCCATAGGTTTCATCCCCGGCTATCGGGTGGCCGAGCGACTGGAAATGCACCCTTATCTGGTGGGTCCTTCCGGTCTGCGGGTACGCTTCCAGGATGGTGAATTCCGGCAGGTATTCCAGGACCTTGTACCGGGTCAGGGCGTCCCTGGGCCTGGCGGACCTCGGAGATATCCTGGTCCTGCACCGGATATCCCTCCCGATGGCGAGGGATATTTCTCCCGAGGCCGGCTCGACCTGGCCGAAGACCATGGCAATGTAGGATTTTTTTACTTTTCTTTCCTGGAATTGTGAGGAGAGGCAATCGTGAATGTGGTCATTCTTGGCTACCACCAGCACGCCCGAGGTGTCTTTGTCGAGGCGGTGGACTATGCCCGGGCGAAGCGTATTCCCGCGGCTGGTTTCCCTCAGGTAGAAGAGGAGCCCGTTGGCCAGGGTCCCGGAGGGATTTCCGGCTCCG
>CAZOGT010000041.1:14127-14719 GCA_964579015.1 uncultured Acidobacteriota bacterium
CGATCAGGCCGGCCGGCTTGTTCACGGCCAGCAGGTATTCATCCTCATACAGGATGTCCAGGGTCATTTCTTCAGGTACCAGCTCCACGGGATCGGGTTCGGGGGGATCAATTCCGACCAGGTCCCCTTCCTGGAGGATGTAGCTCGATTTCCTGGCAATACCGTTCACCAGGACGTTTCCGGCGGAGATCCACTTCTGGGCGCTGCTCCGGCTGACTTCCCTGATGGATTCCGACAGGAATGAATCCAGCCGTTTCCCTGCGTCTTCAGTCCTGATCTTCATGTCTGTTATTTCACTCATGGTCACTATCCAGGATATCTCAGTGCTTTGACCTTCGATCCATGTCACTCTGTGGACATGCCGGCGGTAAACAGGGCAGTCTAAACGGGTGTATCCGCCCTTGAATCGGCAAATTCCTGCTGAAAGCCTGCTGACATACCCGGATAAATATAGCCGGGCCCCGGGGGGAGCGTCAAGCCATAAGGGGTCAGGAGCTTCCCCATGTTTCGCTGGTGAGGAGGATTTTAAATCTTGATCTGGCTGACGGTTTGGCTGAAGAGTTCTGAAACGGTTTTTTCACTGGAGGTCTCA
>CAZOGT010000042.1:0-14393 GCA_964579015.1 uncultured Acidobacteriota bacterium
GTACTGACAAGGCTTGCGACCGTTAATAAAACCCCCGGAGGCGTACTTGACAGTACCTCGAGGAGGCCGAGGGAACGTAACGCAGTCAGGATGGACGTATTCGCCGCAGCCGCAGCAAGCTGTTGAGAAATGAGGGCTTAGTCTTTGCGGCTTCCGGTAAATTCTCCCCCGAAATCCCAGCCTTCGAGAGTACCCTTTATGGTGTTTCCGTCCAATTTTCCTTCGAAATCAATCATACCGGCGGCGGCAGTGTCGATCGAAAAAGTAAGCACGCCGTCCTCAATTTTAATATTCTCAACCGGCCCGGCGTCCCCCTGGTAAGATTCAGCTTTACCGGTAAGCACACCATCTTTTTCGGTAATGGTCAGGACAAACGGATATTCCTGGTCAACCGTAGCAACGCAGTCCCATGAGCCTGCTGCCGGGGAGGCGGCCAGCACGGAAAAAGCAGAGGCAACAAGAATGATCAGCAGCAAGATTGTTTTTTTCATTTTAATTCTCCATATATAGTTTCAAGTTAGAAAAGTTTAGGAAATCCTGTTAAGCGTTATCAGTCAGGGGCCGATCCCTTTCCGACCCTAATCTGATTCTCTCTTTGACAACCAGCCTTCCCGCAAGAACCAGGCATTCACCCGGGAATTTTATAAAAAATCGGGCTGGAACAGTGAAATTTATTTTCCTGGGCACGATTTATTGAGAAAGCTATACTGGATGATGATAAGCCAAGAGAAGGCTCCTCGCAAGAATTGGCGGGATTCTTAAGGTAAACGGCCGGGAAAAAGGATTGATTGGTTATGAAAGAGATGCTTCTGGAAGAGATGGGCACCGGTAAAAACGAAAAAGCCTCCGGCAGACGGGTCGGTTTGGGTGGAATGTTTCCAGTTCAAGCCGGGCTCTGCCTCAGCATCTTCATGCTGCTGGCCGGAATCATGCAGGGACAATTCCTTCCGCCGGAGGGACTGTCGGTAGAGATGCTGACAGCCCCGGGGAAAACGGTGATCAGGGACAGCTTTCCCGAATTCGGATGGGTACTCCGTTCCCCGGAGGCCGAAGCGCGCCAGTCAGCCTGCCGGGTCCAGGTTGTCGAGTTGACAGCCAATAGCAGCGGCAAAGATTTTTCAGTCCGGTGGGACAGCGGAAAAATTGCTTCCCGCGATTCAATAGATTTTGAATACCAGGGCGAGGAGTTATCTCCCGGAACCCTCTATGCCTGGAGGGTCAGGGTCTGGGATGATAAAGGGCAAAGCAGCGATTGGTCGGAATTTCAGGAGTTCACGACAGCTGAAATGATCGGTGTCTACGAGGTGTCAACCTATCCGCTGGAGACCAGGCTGGTTAATGCCGTTCGCTTTAAGAGGGACGGGGGAAGACATTTTTTTGACTTCGGCAAAGCAGCATTCGGCACGGTTCGCATTACTATTCCTCCCCGCGAGGAGAAGAGTATTCTCAAGGTGCATTTTGCTGAGAAGCTTTCCGGAGAAGATGTGCTCGACAGCTGTCCACCGGGAAGCGTAAGGTACCGCGAAACCCGTCTTGAAGTCGGGAGGGGGGTCCGGATGGTTGAAGTTGCGATCCCGCCTGACCCCAGGAATACCGGGCCCGGGGCAGTGCTTATGCCCGACAGCATCGGGGAGGTTCTGCCTTTTCGTTATTGTGAAGTGATTACCTCCGGAATGGCCCTGGAAAAGGATTCAGTGGTCATGAAGGCGGTCAACTATCCCTTTGATGACCAGGCCGCAGATTTTTTCAGTTCAGATATGCGGCTTAACGATGTATGGGCCCTCTGCAAGTATTCAATAAAAGCAACTTCCTTTGCCGGGCTTTATATAGACGGGGACAGGGAACGAATAGCCTATGAGGCAGACGCCTATATCAACCAGCTGGGGCATTACCTGACAGACCGGGAATACAGCATGGCCAGGGCGACTCATGAATATCTCATAAAGAACCCCACGTGGCCGACTGAATGGATCCTGCATTCAGTGCTGATGGCCTGGGAAGATTATATGTATACCGGGAACCTGGAGTCGGTGGAATTTTACTTCGATGATTTGAGAAACAAAACTCTCTACTCCCTTGAGGCTGAAAACGGGCTGATCAGTACAACCGGGGGAAGGGTCGGTGAAGAAATATTGGAATCAATCCACCTCGCCGGTGAGATGAGGGATATTGTGGACTGGCCCCCTGGTTCTTTCACCCAGGGAGGAACAGGGGAAAGAGACGGCCATGTAATGGCTGATTTCAACACCGTAGTGAATGCCTTCTATTATCGTGCTCTGGATTTATATTCAAGGTTGGCCGAAGCGCTTGGCAGAAAAGATCAGGCCATTGAATTTGCCGACAGGGCGGCTGCGGTTAAAAACTCATTCAACGCCCTGCTCCTGGACAGGGAGAAGGGTTTTTACCGGGACGGGATCGGAACAGATCATTCATCATTGCATTCCAACATGTTTCCCCTGGCGTTCGGGCTGGTACCTGAGGAATTCAGGATGAGTGTCGTTGAATTTGTCAAATCCCGGGGAATGGCCTGCAGTGTGTATGGTGCCCAGTATCTCCTTGATTCTCTTTTTGCGGCAGGGGAGGACCGGGCTGCCATTGATATGATGACAGCCGGGCATGACCGGGGCTGGTTGAACATGCTGAAATCGGGTTCGACCATCACCCTGGAAGCCTGGGACCATAAGTACAAGAACAACCTGGACTGGAACCATGCATGGGGTGCAGCTCCGGCCAACCTGATTCCCCGCTGGATCCTGGGTGTCCGGCCCCTTGCGCCTGGTTTTAGAGAAGTCGTGATCAGCCCCCGTCCCGGAGACCTGGAGTGGGCCAGGGGAAAGGTGCCGACGATTCGCGGACCTGTGCTGGTTGAATTTTCCCGAAAAGAAGGAGCCTTTGAACTGGAGGTGAAGATTCCGGCTAACATGACTGCCAGGATAGAAGTCCCGGGTACAGGAAGGCTGTTGCTGGATGGCTCCCCGGTTTCGGCATCCCGGGAAGATGGACGGCAGATACTGAGAACCCTCTCCGGCAGGTATAAAATCAGGGTAGAGACGGGAGAGAATTGACAAGGTCCGTTTTGGTATCCGGCCCTTGAGAAATTGGGGCAAGAAGCGCCCTGACGAATTCCACATTTGATCTCAGCACCTGCAGCCTCTCAGAGCAGGGAAGCAGGTTCAGGGAGTCATCCTCAATCCCGTAATATCCATTGAATCCTCTGTCCCTGAAACATCTGATCAGGCGGGAGAAATCGAGGTCGCCTTTTTCCGCCGGGACCACCAGCTCATCATAGCGCCAACCGGGCTTCCGCTGGACCTCGAGGCTGTCGGGAGGGTATTTGATGTTCTTGATGTGAAGGCCGGTTGCCCTTGGGGCCAGGCCTTCTGCAATCCGGTATGCCTCACTCAGGGGATGTCCGTACCAGGCCAGGTTGACGGGATCAAGGCAGAATCCCAGGTCTTCTATCGAAAAACTGTCGAGGATTTTACCGAGGATTTCAGGACGGTTGAGATAAACGCTCAGATTCTCAAACAGGACCTTAATCCCTGACGCCTTCGCTGATTCAGTCAGGGATGAAAAGAGGCGCAGGGCGGAATCCAGGTACTCTTGATCGGGTATTTCAGGCTTCATGAAATTTTTGGTTACCAGGGGGAAGCTAACCTGCCGGGCTCCCGCCGCGCCGGCGCTGTCAAGTAGTCTTTCGGTCCAGGAGGGTGGACCGGTCATTCCGGGGCTGAGCAGGAGGGGAGCTGCGAAGAGCTCAATTTTGATGCCTGAATCAGCAGCCTCCCGTTTCACCTGTTCAGCTTCAGCCCTGCCGGCGATACTGCTGGTCAAGCCCCCGGATTTGCGAAGATCAGGACAGCCCAGATCAGGATCAACCAGGAGTTCCACGAATCGTACACCGGCTTTCCCGCCGGCCTCCCAGATCGATGGTTCGCTGGTCAGGGCTAGGTAGGGGCTGCAAATCAGTATGACCGGGTCAGCGCCTTGTTTTGGATGTCTGTTCATGTTCCTGCTTGCTTGTCTTCAATTATGTTTAGGTTTTGCAGCTTTCAGGCCAGTCACTCCTAGCCGGGGAGAAAATATCCAGGACCAGGCTCTCTTCCAGTGCTGATACTGTATGGTATGCACCGGGAGGGGTGTGGACAATATCTCCGGCTGTGGCGGTTTTCCCTTCATTTTCCCCGGTAAAGAGAACCTTCCCCTTGAGGACCACGGTTACCTGTTCATTGGGATGGCTGTGGCCCGGGACTACACTCCCCTTTCCCAGGTTCACCCGGGCTACGGTCAGGCTGCTTCCGGAGAACGATTTTCTTGAAACCAGATTAAACATCGGAACAGTATCCAGTTCATTCCAGTTTTTGACCTTCATTGCAGATCACCTCCTTATCCTGTTTTACCGGCCTGATTTCCGGGAAGAAAGTATTTTTTGTATTCAAACAGCGTCGGCAGGCCGCCGGTATGCAGAAAAACCACATTTTCTCCTCTCCTGAGGCGGTTTTTTCGGATAAGATCAATCAGTCCGGCCATTGCCTTGCCGGAGTAGACGGGATCAAGCAACAGGGACTCTGTGCGGGCGGCGGCCTTTACCGCGTCGATCATCCCACGGGTAGGTATCGTATAGCCTCCTCCCAGGTAATCATCAAGGCAACGGACCGGGGAGGAAAGCCCGGTGAAGGAAGAGTCCAGAAGTTGCAGGGTTTGTTCAGCAAGGCTGCGGACCTTGTTTTCCTGTTCATCCCTTCTGCAGAGTACGTTTATTCCGGTTACAGCTATCTCCGCCCTTGCTTCCTGGAGCCCGACAAGTATCCCGGCATGGGTCCCCCCGCTTCCGCTGGGGAGTATTATGTGGTCAATGGAGATATCAGATTCTTCAGCCTGGCGAAGAAGTTCCCTGGCTCCGCATACATATCCCAGCGAGCCTAGATCAGTAGAGGCTCCCGCAGGAATAATGAATGGTTTCCGGCCGCTCTCCCGTAATTCCGAGGAGCGTTTTTCCAGCTCTTCGCTGATGTCGGCTTCAGCAGGAACCGCCCTGATGGAGGAGGCCCCCAGCAGGTGATAGAGAAGATTGTTCCCCCCGGCTCTGGGATCATAGGTGCCGGGAAGGGTTTCCTGCAGGAGCAGATGGCATTCCAGGCCTTCCCTGTTGGCGAAGGAGAGGGTGGCTTTGCAGTGATTTGACTGCAACGCTCCGCAGGTCAGGAGTGAGTCCGCCCCCTGTGCCAGAGCTTCCCCGATTACAAATTCCAGCTTTCTTGTTTTGTTCCCTCCCTCAAGGGTGTCATCCCTCTTGAAAAAGATGTCAGGCCCCCCAAGCAGGGATGTGAGGCGAGGAGCATGCTGCAAGGGGGTAACGCCATGGATATAGTTTCGCTTTGGAAAATGTTCATAGGCAAGCTTCATGGTTTTATTGTACCCCACGGTTCAATCCAGTCAAAAAGAAGAGCGTCCCATCTGCCGCCTGTTCTCCCGGGCCGCGGGAAATTATTCGGGAGTTTCGCGTCCGGACGGCCCTGAGGTGAACCAGGGGGGGTTCCATTTGAGCAATTTGCAAAGAAATGAATCTTCCATCAATTGGCAGATATACTTAAACTATTGAGACAGATGCTTTATAATAAGGTTTCGAAACAGTTTGACCACCGGGGCGGCGTACCCAAGTGGCTAAGGGAGAGGTCTGCAAAACCTTTATTCAGCGGTTCGAATCCGCTCGCCGCCTCCAATTCACCTGTTCTGCAGGTTGAAACCTTGGAATAGATTTCATCCCGGCGCACACCCCTGAATTACCCTGAACGAAGAATCCACTGATCATCCCCGCCAGGGACGGGTCCGTTCAATTCCTGAGGCAACCATATCCTTGACAAAAGCCGCGTCATCCCTTACCTGCCAGTCAAACATTCCGGCACAGATGAAGTCAGCGCCTCTCTGGAAGGCATGAAGGAAGCTTTCCCGGGGCTTGTCCCTTCCCGCGCCCAGCACCTTGAACCCGATCCATGGCTTGGTGATGGTCTTCATGAAGGATTCAATTTCCTGGGGATCTGATGAAAGATAGTCCACTTTATTGAGGGTGTACATGTAAAAATCAGGGTCCAGTCCAGCCTCTTCGCAGGCTATAATGGTTTCAAGGCGGTGAGCACAGATTCCACTGAACAAGCCGGTCTTCTTCATCCTTGCGACAACCTCGCCGATCTCATCCACTTCTCCCCTTGCAACATGGTTATCACATCTACCGCCATGGTAGTAAATGGCAAACGCTCCGCTGTCCCGGGCCAGCTTTGCGTTTTCCACAGGATCTCCCTGTTCCGGCGCCGACTGGGCGATCCAATGCAGGCCCCCCTTCCGTTCCTTCACATGTCGCGAATAATTGCGAATGATATGCGGATCACAGCGCATGAGGGTGGTGTTGATTCCATTCTGCTCAGCCAGGTCCCAGGTCTCCAGGATTTTTTCATCGGTAAAGTACCTGGTCATCAAAGCGGACTGATAAAGCAGATCGCCGGCGTGGGCTGATCCGCTGATCAGGTTTCCTCCGATTATCAGCCTGGAAACCTCCCGGCCGCCGAACAGGGCTTTCTGTAATCCTTTTACCGGCTCCTGATTTTTTCCGTATCCTGACCTGTCTACCATCTGTGCCTGTAACTGCCTGTCCTCGATCCCAATTCCAGCAGCGGCCCCGGTTGAGAGCGCCAGGGATTTTCCGATGAAACTCCTCCGGTTGAAAGTGTTTTTCATACAACCTCCTCATAAAGCGCTTGCTTCGACGTAAGGGTGATCCAGAGCAAGGATAGCTCCCTCCCGGGGAAGTTGCAATCAAAATGAGCCTCCTGTGGCGACCATCGGAGAGCAGGGTTGTTTCGGGAACAGCCCCGAAATTTTCCGGACAAAGCCCGAGCCAGGAAACAGGGTCGGGATCGAGTGCGCCAACGCCGTGAAATGGATCCCGAATGTTATAAAATCATACGATAACTGGAAAAAGCGGATGTGGTCCTGAGATATGAGAGGAAGGTATCCCCGGGGCAGGGCCCCTTCCAGGGAGAGGAAATCAATATTTTAAATGACAGGAAATACCCATTTTGATAAGTTAAGTGCCTGGATCGGAGGATTCCTCCGGAGCAGCTTTCCGGGGGTGCATTATTACCTTGCCTCTCTGTATTATCCGATACTCGGTATTTTCCTGGTCAGGAGAGTACCGGCCGAAACCGGGCGGGGTCCCAAGATCATCCTTGTCGGAGGGGAGGATGGTCCTGACAAAACAAGCACCTGTTGTGCTCTTTTTGATCTCTACCCGGTCCTGGCGGGTAATTTCCGGGTCGAATTGATGATGTGCGTCTCCTTCGGCAGGAGGCATGTGAGGAAGATTGTCCGGAAACGGCCCGACCTGGTACTCCTCAGTTTTGACAGCGGGGAGTTCCAGGAACAGCTCGAGGCCCTCGATGTTCCGTTCATGGGGTCAGGTTCGGAGACCTGCAGGAAATGCTATGACAAGATTCAGGCCGCGGGTCTGGCTGCTGAGGCGGGAAACCTGACCGCGGAAGTGTTCCTGGTGGTAAAGGACGGATTTGACAGTGCTTCTTTTGAACATCTCAGGTATCCCCTGGTAGTGAAACCCCGCCACGGCGGGAGCAGCCAGGGTGTCGGCAAAGCCAGGCATTCCGGAGAGATGGCCAGGGCCGTGAAATCAGCCCTGAAGTGGGACAGGGAAGTGATTGTTGAGGAATTTATTCCCGGCAGGGAGTTTACCTGTACTGTTTATGGCAATGAGCATCCGAAGACCTTGCCCGTCAACCGGAAGATCATGAAATTTGAAGAGGAGGAAATGGCAGCCAGGGGAGAAAAAGTCTTGAAAAACAGGTTTCCCGTTGAATCGGGAGAGGCTTTCCTTGATGAAATCAAAAGGCGGTCCAGGGAAATTTATCATTTGTTTGGCTGCCGGGATATGATACGAATTGACTGGAAATACGACGACAGTGCCGGAAAGCTCTATTTTCTGGAAATTAATACGTTGCCCTGGATAGGAAAAACCGGCGGTAATATCAAGGATTGCGCCGAAGCCGCGGGGTCCTCTTACGAAGAGTTTATAATGAACCTTTTCAACGATGCCCTTCGTAGAAGAAAGCATCCATGAAAATGGCTTCAAATTCTTAATGTATTGTCAGGAAAGAGAACAAAAAGAATGGCTTACAATTTGTTAAAAGGCAAAGCAGGCATCATTTTCGGGGCTCTTGATGAAAAATCAATAGCCTGGAAAGTGGCCATGCGGGCCCACGAGGAAGGGGCAAGGTTTGCCCTGACCAACACCAGGTCCTCCATCCGCTTCGGGTCGATCAATGAACTGGCTGAAGCAACAGGTTCGATTGTGATCCCGGCCGATGCCACCAGTATTGACGACCTGGAAAACCTGATAGAGAAGGCGATGGAGCACCTGGGGGGAAAGGTGGACTTTATCCTTCATTCCATAGCCATGTCCCTGAACGTCAGAAAGAAGAGGGACTATAATGACCTGGATTATAATTTTCTGAACAAAACTCTGGATATTTCCGCGGTTTCTTTTCATAAGCTTCTGCAGACCGCGCGAAAAAAGGACGCAATCAATGACTGGGGATCAGTGGTGGCCCTCTCATATATCGCCGCCCAGAGAACCCTTTCAGGTTATAACGACATGGCGGATGCCAAGGCGCTCCTGGAATCGATCGCCCGCAGTTTCGGATACATCTACGGCCGCGAAAAGAAAATCCGGATCAACACCATATCCCAGTCGCCAACCCCGACAACGGCGGGAAGCGGAATTCGCGACCTGGCTGGATTGATGGATTTCACTGAGAGGATGTCTCCGCTCGGCAATGCTACAGCTGATGAATGTGCCGACTACTGCATTACCCTTTTTTCAGACTTGACCAGGAAGGTGACCATGCAGAACCTCTACCATGATGGGGGATTCTCCAGCATGGGCATGAGCGCCCGGGCCATGCACACCTACGAAAAAGGGCTGGACTGCAGGGATTGCCCGGAAAACAACTCGTAGGACCCGTTCTATTCCCCGGCCGCCGGGCCGCCGGTTTCCGCCGGCAGGGAATTTCCGCTCAGGCGTGCCGGACCTCCCGCTCCAAACCTGTTGGTGTAGGCATGGCAGTAGGGCAGGCTCTCCTTCCTGTTGTAATAGTCCTGGTGACGACTCTCAGCCGGCCAGAATCTGGAGGCTTCCCGCAACTCTGTGACTACGTCATAGCCGTTCTCCTGAAGCTGCCTGATCAAGTCCTCAGCAACCGTCTTCTCTCTGTCACTGCTATAGAAAATTGCCGACTTGTATTGTTCGCCGATATCAGGTCCCTGGCCGTTTGCCTGGGTCGGGTCATGGATCTCGAAGAACCTTTTCGCCAGTTCCCTGTAGGTTACCTTGTGGGGGTTGTAGGTTACTTCCACAGCTTCAAGATGCCCGGTCAGACCGGAAAGGACCATCTCATAAAAGGGATGGCCGATTTTCCCCCCGGTGTACCCTGAAACTACCGACTCAACTCCTGGCATCTGTTCCAGGTAGAACTCGACACCCCAGAAACAGCCTCCGGCAAAGACCGCCTTTTTCGGGGTCCAGGCTGAAGGAGTAAAGTCCATGGAAATGGAGTTTACACAGTGACGGGTGTTCTGCTCAGTATACCCTTCCCCGTAAAAAACATGTCCCAGGTGGGCCCCGCAGTTGGTACAGGTAATCTCGGTCCTCCACCCGTCGGCATCTATGGACTTGGTTACGGCTCCTTCTATTTCATCATCGAAACTCGGCCACCCGCACCAGGATTTGAATTTTGCCTCCGAATGGTACAGATCCGATCCGCAGTTTCTGCAGCTGTAGGTGCCGCTCTCCTCGTTGCCCAACAGGTCTCCAGTGTAGGGAAACTCAGTCCCTTTTTCGACCAATACGTGTTTTTCCTGTTCAGTAAGATCACGGTACATACTGACCTCCGCTCTATTTCCTTCCGCCGGCTGGTTGACGTGATCGTACAAAGCGTATCCCGTCATCGCCAGGATTAAGACCGGCAGATGATAAGCTGGTAAAAAGTTAAACATAAGAACCTCCTATGTATTTTGTCCTGAACTTGTTATATGTCAGAACCTGAACAAAAGTTGCATAATATGAGGGACTCTGGATTTTAAGTACCCAGCCAAATACAGATGCAGCCGAACAGGGGAAGGATCATTTGTTGATAAAAGGAGGGCCGGGTGCGCTGGTGCACGGTATACCGGGGAAAGAAAAGAGATTCCCGGGGTGGATTGGGAAGTAGTAACCTGACTGATAATCGGATAAGCTTTTTTTGTCGTCGGCCGCCCTGGGTTTCTTAGGGGATAGGCAGCGCGGCGATGGAGGCTCTATGTCTATGGTACCCGACAAAGAAAATGAAGAGGCGTTCAGGCAGACAGGCTGCGGTCGCGGTGGAATCCGCTTTATGGGAAGGCTTCTGCCGGTGCGGGCCGAATCAGCAGCTGTCATCCTTGTCCTGGCCGCCGGCCTGATTTTGTCAAGGGGCCTTTTCCAGCCCGGAATTCTCCTCAGCGGAGACAACGCCGTACACCAGGCCGAGAGTGCCGCCCTTATGGATATCGTCCTGGCACAGCAGGCATGGTGGTCAGGGTGGTATGAGGGCGATTTTGCCGGTTATCCGCTTCTCGTGTACCAGTATCCCCTGGGGAAGTGGCTGGTTGCCCTGCTTGGATCCATCCCGGGCACAAGCATAGGTGCGGCCTATAAACCGGTACTCTTTTTCTCCTGGCTCTTCCCGGTCCTGGTTCTGGTGCATCTCCTGGGAAGAAGGGGCTATTCCCTGCTTTCACTTTCAGCTGTTTCCATGTTTTATCTGACCTGTTTTGACGGATACCTGCTTTCCCTGGCGGGTATGTGGAACCAGTATCTCAGCGCCGGCCTGTTTTTGATTGCACTTGATTCCATCCTGAAGCTGCTGGAGTCCGGGAGTCCGGGCCGGCTTTTCCTGGCCGCCTTCTGGACTTCTTTAGCGGCAGTTTCTCATCAGTTCATGCTTATCCTTCTCCCGATAGCCTGGCTGGCCGTCATGGCGGTCCGGACCAGGGAATCGAAGTATCCTGCTGGAAGCCTTTATGCCCTGATGTTTCTTCCCATCCTCTCATTTTGTATGTCTGCATGGTATTTTGTTCCGATTTTTATGACCAGGGATTGGCCGGAGTTTGTCGCACATCCAGTGGAGTGGTACAGCATCTGCTCCAGCCTTTTCCCCATGGTGTCGAGTGATCTTTTAAGGGCTGAAGGAGTTTCTGTCTGCGGCAACCCCATGATTCTTTTGTATTCACTGGGCATGGTTGCGGCTCTGATCGCCGGTTCCGCGGGATTAGTCAGGGCTGTTTCCGGGACCTTCAAGAGACAGGCGGTGGATCCCCTGTTCCCGGTTGCTGCCGGAATGCTTCTCTCCGTCGGAGTTCTGATTCTCCTGGTCCTCTGGGAGCCTCTGCCTTTTTTGAGGCTGTTTACCTTTTCCGTGGGGGGTGGGAGGCTGGCCCTGTATCTCCTTCTTCCCCTGATGATTCTATCCGCACTGGTAATCCAGCCCCGCCCCTTGCCCGGCGGCGGAGGCAACAGGAGCCGGATAGTCCCGGTTTTGGTGCTGATCAGTCTATTGCCAAATCTTATATGGGCCGCAACGTCGAGGTCTTTTCCTCTTCCTGAGCTTCTCTACATGGAAACCAGCGGGGACAGCCGCACCCGGGAAAAAGTCGACCTTGATGAAATATTTGCCTGGCTGAGAACGAATGCCTCACCTGAGGAGGGCAGAATCCTGTACCAGGACACTGCTTATAATTGTAAGAACCATCCGCTCTACTGGTCTCATCTGATGGCAATGGGGCGTTCTGAAACCGGATTATGGGGGCTTGGGGGCTCCGGACAGCTTTTTGTCCCGACAGATCCGCTGACCAGGACCCAGGGAGAGGCCATCTTCGGGACAGTGAGGTCCAGGATAACTTCTGAAGAGCTTGCCGCAAACATGAAGCTTTTCAACTGCCGGTGGGCCCTGACGTGTGAGCCTGAACTGGAGGCCCTCTTTTCAGCATCCAGGGGAGTGGAGCCGGTTTTGAGAAGAGGAAGGTTTGCCTTGTTCAAAAATTCAGAAGAGGGACAGTGGGTGGAAATCGTCGAAGGAAAAGGGAAGGTCAGGATGAAATCCGGGGAAGACGGCCGAAGAGTGATGGAAGCCGACATTCATTCCGGGGATGGCGCACTGGTTCTGGTCAAGTCGAGCTATCATCCCTGGTGGAACATCACGGCAAAAGGAGTTGAGATCACCGCTGAAAAGGATTACCCGGATCATCTCCTTCGATTCAGGCTTCCGAATAAAGGATCTTATGAAGTGGTACTGGAGTTCCGTCCTCCCAGGCTCCTGCCTCTTATGCTGACCTTTCTTGGTTTTGCCGGAGCCGGACTATTGATGATTTTCAGGAGGGGCTAACCACGGATACCAGGGTTTTCCTGTGTCAGGGTCATCCGGTTATCCTGGATTACGGCAGCCCTGTATTACGGAGTATCAAGTTCTATGTTGGCCAGGGGTATGATTTCATCTACAGATGTAATCCCTGCTTCAGCTTTTACGAGGGCTATCTGTTCCATGGTGCGCATGCCTCGATTCACAGCAAGGCTCCTCAGGTCCGAAGCGCTCTCATTGTGGATCGCCGCCCTTTTGATGGTCTCCGTAGGTAACAAATATTCATAGACTACAGTCCTGCCTGAGAATCCGGTGTTATTGCATTTGTTGCAACCCTTGCGCTGATAAAATACCGCTTTTTCAGATGGCTGACTCGGAAAGTGGCTCTCGGCCAGCTTTTCGTGAGCTTTTTGATCCGGAATCCTGCAGGAAGGGCAAAGCTTTTTAATCAGCCTCTGGGAGATTATTCCCAGGATGCTGGAGGAGACCAGGTAAGGCTCAACTCCCATTTCATTAAGGCGGATAAAGGATTCCGCTGCAGTATTTGTGTGCAGGGTGCTGAAGAGCAAGTGCCCGGTAAGAGCAGACTGGATGGCAATTTTGGCGGTTTCAACATCTCTAATTTCACCGACGGTTATTACATCCGGGTCATGACGCAAGATCTGGCGGAGGCCCCGGGCGAACGTCAGGCCGATCTTTTCCTTGATCTGAATCTGGGTCAGTCCAGGCAATTCATACTCTACAGGATCTTCGAGGGTGATGATGTTTTTGTTGGCAAATACAGGCTCCTGGAGCAGGGCGTAGATCGTAGAGGACTTGCCGCTTCCGGTAGGGCCTGTAACGAGAATCATTCCATAGGGCTTTTTTTGGGTCTGCCTGATCTCTCCCAGTTCCTTCTCAAGGAAACCCAGTTCATCGAGTCCCATGATTCCGCGTTCCTTGTCCAGGAGCCTGATGGCCATGCTTTCACCGAAGATGCTGGGCATGCAGGAAAAACGCAGGTCAACAATCCTCGTTCCAACCTTTACCTTTGTCCTGCCGTCCTGGGGAAGCCTCCGTTCGGCGATATTCATGTTGCCCATGATTTTCAGCCTCGCTATTATTGAGGGCAGCCGGTCAGCACCCAGAACCAGTTCATCATGAAGTTCCCCGTCAATTCTCAGGATAACCTTGACCCGGTTTCTTTCAGGTACCAGGTGCAGGTCGCTGGCTTTCTTGGTCACCGCGGATTTCAGGATATGGTTCACCAGCTCAATAATCGGTTTCTCGGAACCGGTTTTTTCACTCAACTCAAACTGGTCGTCGTCTTCCTCGGAGACCGCTTCAATTTCGCTCTCCTCAGAAAGGAGCTTCTCCAGGTAGGATGCTGAATCCGCACCATAGTAAAGGTCTATGGCCGAAGCAATACTGTTCGCGGAGGCTACAACTTCCCTGATCTGTTTTCCGGTGTGGAAAGAAAGGTCACGCTTGGGCTCGAGATTTGTCGGGTCGGAGAACGCAATGGTCAGTTTTTTGCCGGCCACCTGCAGGGGCAGGACGTTCAGTCTCCTGACAAGACTAAGGGAAACGCACTTGAGGGCTGCCGGATCCACAGGGTAATCCTTAAGGTCGACATACGGGAGGCCAAATTTAAGGGCTACGGCCAGGGCAAGCATCTCTTCGGTAACCAGGCCCATTTCAACCAGTATCTGCCCCAGCCGCTTGGAGGAGGATTTTTCCTGGATGGACAGGGCCTCATCAACCTGTTCCCGGGTTACGGCGCCTGCGGCCACCAGAATCTCTCCCAGCTTTGATTCAAAATTGTTCTTTTGGCTGGCCAGGGCGTTCTTGATATCCTCAGCTTCAACCCGGCCTTTTTCAAGAAGGATTTCACCAATTTTTTTTCGCCGGAGCTGAGCCTGTTCCTGCAGCCCCAGTTCAAGTTCGCTATGGGATACAAACCCCTCCCTGCGAAGG
>CAZOGT010000043.1:0-14272 GCA_964579015.1 uncultured Acidobacteriota bacterium
TGAACATGTTCCTACATTTCCTTCCACGCAGGCCTTGTCTGTCCAAGGCACCATGTTCTGGACATCATCGAGGCTGAGATAGGACTCGGCGATTATCATGGCCAGTTCAGGATCGGGCTTGGCATTGTAGGTTTTCTCGCCATAGGTAATAGATTTCTGGTACTCCTTGGAATTGTAAGCGGCGTAGGTTGAAAACAGGAGCACTTCGTACTTGTCAGGGTCCAGGGCTTCCATGTATTTCTCGCCTGCCTCAAGGACGGCCTCATTATTACCCTGGTTGAGGGCTTCCTGCATGGCCTTGAGGTAAGCCCCGGTAGCATACTGGTTAAGGGTTGAATCAGGGTGGCTTTCAACGAACTCCAGGATCGCGTCCGGCCCGTCACTGACAGCTTTCTGGTATTCATTGTATTCTTCCCTGGTGTAGGCCTGACCAAATGCCACCCCTCCGGCAATGAAAAGAATAAGCAAGGTACCAGTTAAATATTTTCGAATACTATTAATTTTTCCCAACATTATTTTCGAGACCTCCGTGTTCTGCCTAAAATTTCTTGATTACCTGAGAGAACTCCCTCCAAAATCTGCGGCAACTTCATAGATTCTAAGCATCTATAATTTATCTTTCAATAGTTTTGATGCGGATTACTAATGATTGTCTCAATTCTTTATAATGATCCGGATGCAGAGCAGTACAGGGAATTCAATCAAAATCATTCCGCTTGATAGAATTAATATTCCTGATAGATATTACTCCATAACCCCCTGCCCTTTCAATGAAGAAAAACTGATAAGGTCGATAAAAGAAGCCGGCATAATCGTTCCGGTGAGGCTGGAAGCCGGGCGCGGGGATCATTACAGGATAATATCAGGATTCAAACGCATGGAAGCCTCAATACAGCTCGGACTGGCTGAAGTCCCCGCCATCGTTGAAGATAAGGGTGATCCTGCTTTGACTTTCTGGAGAGCGGTTCAGGAAAATTGCGGTTCCAGGGAGCTGCATGATCTGGAGAAAGCCGAAATCGTCCTTAAACTGAAGGAACTTCATTCAGTTGGAGACCAGGCCCTCTTATCCTCCTGCCTGCCGGGACTGGAATGCAAGGGAACCCGCTATGAACTCGACCGGCTGATTGCCCTGGCCGAGATGAGTACCCGGCTGAAAAGCGCTTGCATCAGGGGTAACCTTCTTAGTGCCACTGCCCTGGAGGTCAGAAAATGGCCTGATTCTGAGCAGGAGTTTATGATAGCCCTCATATCCTCGTTCAAGCTTGGTACGAATAAGCAAAAGCAACTGGTCCGGCTGATTGCGGACCTGAAGAAAATAGAAGGGGCGGGGCTCGACACTGTATGGGAAAACTCCGGGCTGAAAAGCCTGGATCCTTCCACCCTGACCTTTGATCTGATCCACCAGGCCCTGACCAGGACAAGATTCCCGGTTTTCTCCGCACATCTGAAAGAATGGCAAATATTGAGGGAAGGCCTTAAGTTGCCCTCCGGGATAAAAATCGAGGCCCCTCGATATTTTGACGGGGACAGTATCACGGCAACCTTCAGCGCGGCTGACCCGGAAGAATTCAGGGATAAAGCTGCCCAACTAATGGAGGCGTCTCGAAAAAAGGAACTGGACGATATGTTTTCACTACTCTGATTTCATCTTGAGACGCGGTAATTTCACGGGCTGCTGTTTTCCGAATCAGCATTCTACGAAAGACTCATGGGATAAATTAGAGCCTCGTTTCTCGGACAGCTACATCTTCAGGGAACAGAATAATGCAGAAATATAGACCTGAAAAAATTCTAATTGAGGCGAGCGTGGCCCGAGAGCCTCTAACCAGAAGGGTCATCGACAGCCTGCCGGAAATACCGATGGAAGTGATTCCCTCCACAGATAACCTGATTGCCGATTATCAGAAAGAGGCGGGAGGAGTAGCCGCCAGCTTCACTTCATCCAAAAAATTCCTGCTGCTGGCTGAACAGAAAGGCAGCTTCCTGAAAAAATGCCCGGGACAGCAGAGCCGCGGGGAATCACTGAACGTCTGCTGCGACTACTTTGTCATCAATGCTGTCAGCAACTGCCACATGGAATGCTCCTACTGCTACCTGCAGGGGTATCTCAATTTTCCTTACATGATAGTCTATGCCAACACCGGACGACTTCTTGAGGAGATGGAAACGACCTTCTCCAATCATCCCGAAAGGCTGTTCAGGACCGGCACAGGAGAGCTGGCCGACAGCCTGGCTCTCGACTGGATAACCGGCTATTCGGAATTGCTGGTTAATTTCTTCTCCCGGCAGAAAAATGCTGTACTTGAGCTGAAGACCAAGTCAGACTGCATCGTAAACCTTCCGGGACTTGATCATTGTGGCAAAACCGCCATCGCCTGGTCACTGAATCCCCCTGAAATCGTAAAGACCGAGGAGCTCTACACGGCAAATCTTAATGAAAGGCTGGCGGCAGCAGCCGGATGCGTAAGGGCTGGTTATCCGGCAGCCTTTCATTTCGACCCGATTATAGATTATCCGGGATGGCAGGAAGGTTACAGGATGGTTGTCAGGGAGCTATTCAGAAACGTCCCGGCAGAGCGTGTGGCCTGGATTTCCCTCGGAACCCTTCGAATGACTCCGGAACTCTATGAAAACATGAAAAAACGCTTCCCCCTGAGCCGCCTCCCCCAGGGGGAACTTCTCCCTTCCGTCGACGGCAAGCTCCGCTATTTCAAGGCTATCAGGCTGGAGATGTACCAGAGAATGATCTCCTGGATCAGGGAATACGGAGGTGATGTCCCGGTTTACCTCTGCATGGAACGCCCGGATCTCTGGAAAAAGGTATTCAACCGGGAGCCTCCGGAATGGAATGAGATCAATGAGGAGCTGGTGCGGAGGATGATGGAGATGAATGATACGACGGGTTATTCAATTAAGGATTGAAGTACAGCTTGCGGGGCCATCAGCAGCTGTCCCCATGGGAGCAGGAGTACCATGCTCCCCATTTCCACTTCTCCCATGTCACCTGTCACTCCCGACATGATTCAGCACCCTTGGTGCAATTTCCGTTATCGGGACAGGGTCGGGAGCACCGCTGAATTCATCCTGGATCGATCCCCATAAAAGCAGGGGTACCAGGTTGCCGGTATGCAGACCGGTACTCATATCTTCAATATTGCCGTGATCGCTGGTGATGATCAATGAAGAGTTTTCAAAATCCATCAATGAAACAACGTGGAACAGAAAGGTGTCCAGTTCCTCCAGCAGCTTAAGAGCTTCGCTGATATTCCCACGGTGCCCGACCAGGTCAGTAAAAAAAAATTCATACACGCACAGATCGAAACGCGCAGCAAGCCTGGTCAGTATTTCAGCAGCTTCAGGAGGCGTTCTCAAGGGAACTTCATGCCCCCTTGAAAGCAGGAACCTGTTGGAGAAATCCATATGCAGCCCATTTTCATTTACCAGGTCTGATTCAGTCCTGAACCTGAGTCCGGCCGCCTCATTCATGACTGTGGTCACGGATTTTTTCCCTGGTCCCGCGAAATATGGAATCCGCCGCGAATCCTTCTCCTGTCCAGGCACGGCATCCGGATAGATCAAATTGAGATATTCCTCCGTGTAAGTATTGGCAAAGGCCACTCTACGTCCCGATTTTTTCAAGGTTTTGAGGATTGAGTGCTGTCGCACGATTCCTCTCAGCTCCCTGGTTGGAAATCCCGACAAATGGCGGCCGACAGACTGGGCAGTGTTGATGCCCGTAAAAAGGGCCGCCTGCCCGGTGGCGCTCTGCGGCAGTCCTCCTATTCCCATGGAGGGATCATTCCTGAGCGCCATGCCACCGCAGGGAAGTTCCGGCGAAAACCCAGACATCGATGCCAGAACCTTTGGCTTGAAACAGGCCAGCGGATTAGTCCGGGGGTCCGGAACACCTATACCCAGACCATCAATAAATATAAAAAGTGTCTTTTCAGGCCGAAGGCCATGATTATCAACAGATTTCAACATTAATTCAATTGCCATGACTTGACCGGGATTTGAGAGGGGCCCACTGTCCCCCACCCAGCGGGACATTTCCTTTGGAAAAGGATTATATCCCAACCCCAGGCGATAACGTCCTCTTCCAGGACACTGGACAAACAAACCGGTTCATAATTAAAAAAAACCTGCTGTATAATAGCAACAATCATCCACTTCCTTGATTACACCTTTGGGGCAAGCATGAAAATCAGAGACAGCCGGGGATCCCAGCTCAGCAAATTTGAACGCTATTCCCTCATCTCCTTCACTATCGCCGCTGTGGGCGCTCTTATCAACTGGTTCTCCCCGCACAGCATCTTTTCCCTGTTGCAGGATCTGGGATTTGTCATGATGATCCCGGTTCTGATCGGCTACGGAATTCGGATATTCCGGTGGCTGAAAGCCAAACTTCTGTTCACGGTTCGAAACAAAATACTGGTTTCCTATATCTTCATCGGCGGAGTCCCCCTCGGCTTGCTGATGATAGGATTTTTCATCATCATTCTCCTGATTTTCAAACAGATAAGCGGCGTATTCCTCCAGAATGAAATTGATGAGATCAACAGCACCCTTGAGCAGATCAATTCCCATGTTATTCTCACCGATCCCGGAACAGGTCCTGTTTCAGGGGAATTTCCAGAAGAATTCTTTACTGAAGTCCAGGCCGCACTCCAGCAGGCCCCGGACAGCCTGGAAGAGGTCCGGACCAGAATCTACTACAGTCCGGATCCAGGAGAGGGAACAGGCTTTCAACTCGCAACTGAACTGTCGAGGGATAGTATTGCGCGGGCAAATGGGACCAATGCCCCGGAATGGCTCAACAGCGACTTCAGCGGGTTTACCGTCGAGGGAGGGGAACTCTTCCTGACCGACATAAGCAGGCCCTCCAGGAACCTGATCCTGGTTACCCAGATTCCCATGTCGGAGAAGGTATTAATCCAGATCGAAACCAACACCTATTTTGATGTCGAGCTGGTCCCGGTCAATAAAGAAGGCTTTGCCGAGGACTTCGGATTTATTTACCGGAGGCTTTCCGAGCAGAGCAGTCTTTTTTCAGTGCTGGGGGTCCACTTCATAAGGCCCATTGACTGGGTTTCCGGTTCGGCGATTTCCGCCCGCCCTATCCTGATATCAGTTCCCGTGAGGGTCCTCTTTATCCAGCTTTTTTCTCAAAGCAGCCAGATAATCCTGATACTGCTCTACGCGCTCGCGGGAATCTATCTGCTGACCGTACTGGGGTCGATGGTTGCTGGGGCAAAAATTGCAAGGGGGATCACCCGTTCCATAGACGACATCTACCGGGCTTCTGAACTGGTACAAAAAGGGGAATTCGACTTCAGGATACATTCCGGCAAAAATGACCAGCTCGAAGTAATGGCTGATTCGTTCAATGAGCTCTCAGCCGGCATACGACACTTGATGGGCGAAGTCTCCAAGCGGGAGAGGCTGGAAAAAGAACTTGAAATCGCAAGGGAAGTCCAGACTCAACTCCTTCCCCAGGACATCCCCAAAAGTGACAGCCTGGAGCTTTCAGCAAGCTGCCTGCCTGCCCAGAGGGTAGGAGGGGACTATTACGACTTCATACGGAATCCAGGATCAATGGACCTGGTAATCGGAGATATCGCCGGCAAAGGAATATCAGCAGCCCTGCTCATGGCCAGTACCCTGGCAACAATTCGTCATACCCTCAATGAGAACAACAACAGGGACCAGGTCGAAAGAATGGTAGCTGTGGCAGAGGAAGTCAACAACCAGGTATTCATGCGATCAGCATCAAATGCCTATTCCACGCTGGTGATCGCCGGCTTTGACGAAGAGACGAAGACCCTGACATACTGTAATGCCGGGCATCAGCCTCCGATTCTTGTCTCCAATGGAAGGGTGAGGGAACTGCAGACAGGCGGCACTGCAATCGGGCTCTTCGCCCAATGGGAATTTACGGCAGACACCATCCGGCTGGAAACAGGAGACGTGATCATATTCTTTACGGACGGGGTTGTGGAAGCCGCTGACCAGGAAGATGAGTTGTTTGGGAACGAGCGGCTCATGGACCTGATAATGGCTAACCTTGCTTCTGACCCGGAGCAGCTCCGTGTAAAAATTCTCGACAGTGTGATGGAATGGACGGGTGAAGGGCCGCAGGGAGACGACATAACACTAATCTGCCTTAAGGTGTGCTAGCCTGGCTATTCTTCGGCAAACCTGAATCCGTTAATATACACTTCGCATTCCCCGCCTTTCCAGCGTCCCGGAAAATCCTCAATGTAAAAGTTATACGGCACGGAGGTCAGGGGTTCTATTGCTTTCGTGTACGGGCCGGGCCTGATGGGAGTTTTCAGCACAGTGTCTATCAATTCTTCGTAGTTGAAATACATGATCCTTAGCTCAACCACATCAATGGTCCTGTCCCCCCGGTTTTCGATCTCACCCGAAAACATCACTACCCTCTTCCGATTAAAATTCAGGCCCATCTGAATCCTGGAATCCTTCATCGTTACAAGGTCCTTGTAGGCCTCGTAACCCGGATCCCCCTCACGGAGGATTCCGCCCAGTTCATCCACACTGCTAAGCCTTGTATGGGTAAAATATACATATCCTGCTGAAAAAAGAATGATTACGACAAACAACGGCAGGATAAATTTCCTGATATTGGAGCGCCCTTCCCCTGGGGTGTGTTCAAACATATGATCCTCACCTGATTATGACAAAATGCGCCCTCCGGTTAAGGGCATGCCCATCATCCGTGCCACTGGTATCAAAAGGACGTTCCTCTCCCATCGAAACGGTCATAATCCGGGACTCATCGATGCCGTTTCGAACCAGGTAATCCTTGACTGTCGAGGCCCTCTTGTCGCCAAGAGCGAGGTTGTATTCCTCTGTACCCCTGGCATCAGTATGACCCTCAATAACAAATCTGATATGCCGGTTTTCGAACATGTTCAACCACCTGATGTTGCCGTCCAGGGTCAGTTTAGCCTCTTCAGTCAGGGTGTAGGAATCAAATGGAAAAAACACGGGCCTGACCGCGCCGTCAAAAGCATCCTCGCCCAGGCCTTCCTCAAGATCCTCGCGGGATATCCCGCCACCGATGCCGATGCCCTCAAGGATTCTGACAGTAGCGTCTTTGGTAACTGAGCCTCCCGGGCCAGAAGCGGTTACAGTGTAATCAGTGGTCCGGTCAGGATAAAGCCTTATCCTTCCTGAAGGGTCCACCCCGCCGATAGCGGGTTCAATGGTAACCTGGCTGGCATTGCTTGATTCCCAGGTAAGCATTGCGGAATCCCCTGATCTGATTTCAGTCGGTTCCAGGGTAATGGTCAGCTCCGGCGGGGCGCTGCCGTCAATTCCTCTTCCAGTGCCTCTCGCTTCTCCGGGGGCTTCGGTATCGGGGCCAGGCTCCATAACCCGCGGAGACTTTCCGCAGGCAACAATCATTAACAACACTAAAAGTAAAAAAGAAAATCGTAATCTATACATATTTTACCCGGAACGACCGCTATGACAAATAAAAGCCTTTATTAATAAATAATTCAAATCTTAGAGCAGGCCTTACAAAAAACAATTGCGCTCGTTTAATGAGTTTAACCTATAAGTATGATAATCAACAAGACAAAGGGGCTCCCTGTAAGGTTCAGTGGGACTGTATCCCTGGATAAAAGAGGAAACAGGCCCGGCCCCTAGAAATACCCACTACCGCTGTGGCGAACAATGAAGCATATTTCCAGTTTACCCTGTTGAGGGTTTTTTCTTATAATGGAAAATCCGGAAGGCGTGGGGAAGCGGAACTTCGTCCAGATCCTCGGATAGAAGAATCATGGCGGGGAACTGAAAGGCTCGCCGCGGAAAAAGAGATTTCAATAAACTGTATAATCAAAGATGGTTGATTGATTACCGAGGCCCTGATCGTTCAGGGCTGGTTTCACTCGCTCTTTTTTTTTTGAACTCTTTCCAGGAAATTTGGAACAAGGTAGTCATCTGATATATTCTGATTGATCAGGCTAACGCAAAAAATGGCTTCGGAACATTTAACCGCTGATCGGGGAAACGAAAATTGCAAACTCTACAGGAGAAGGGCCATTAATTCTTTCAGTTCAGCCTTCTGTAAATTGAATGATACGCGCGCATTTTTTTGCTCAATGAAAGTTACAGATAGAAATTCGGGGCTCAGGGGCCCGGCATTATTCTTGCTTTTCACAATTCTCTTTCGGATTCTGCCGGCGGCAGGGACATCCCTGGCTGAGGCAGCCCAAATCAACCAGGCCAATTCTCCCGGCTCCGGTGTCGCGGAACGACTTCTGCTCCCCCAGATTCAAAGAAAAACCCTGCTCAACGGTATGCAGGTAATCTTTTTCAACCAGACTTCAGACACCATTCCCTTTAAGCTGATGATCAAGAACGGGGCCGCCTTCGATCCCGCCGACAAATGGGGGGCCACATACCTGATGTCCCTGCTCATGACTGATGTGCTTAATGATCCGCTGATCAAATCCGAGACGGATTCCAGGAATGTAAGGATAGAATGCGAGGTAACCTGGGACGCCATAATCTTTAGCGGAGAGGCCCCTTCCCGGGAAATAGGCTACGCTCTGGATCTTCTGGCTGACCTGGTTATCAGGCCTGATTTCAGGGAGGAATCGTTTGAAAGGATAAAGGAAGAACACCTGGAGGAGGTAATCCTTACCGAAGCCCTTCTTGACAACAGGGTAAGCCTTTTACTGGCGGAAAAAGTGTTTACCAGAAATCCATATGGAAAGCCGGCAATTGGAACATCTTCCTCCATACCGGAACTTCAGCTCAACGACCTTATCGTCCAGTACCGCAGGCTGGTTCTGCCCAACCAGGCTGCTCTGGCAATTGCCTTCAGTGAAGAACGGGAAGGCTTGTTCAACTACCTGAGCCGCAGGTGGGGTTCCTGGGTCAGGAGAAATCCAGCGCCTTTTGTATTCAGGCGGAGCCAGAGGTATTCCGAACCGGAAATCGCCATTATTGAAGCTGACCGGAGGCAGGGAATTGTCAGCTGGGGCCTCCTGGGGTTCGAAAAGTCTTCGAGGGAATCAATATCCATGGAGGTGCTTGAACAGTACCTCACCCTGGCCCTTCCCAACTGGGCCTCAGAAATCGCCTCGGCCGGACAGATCAGGGGATCGATTGAATCAACAAGCATGCGTATGCCTGGATTCCTCAAAGTCAGCCTGGAAATCCCCGTGCAACATCTGTCCAGCTACTATAGAAAACTCCTGGCCACCCTGGATGAAATATCCAGTGGAAACATTGACCAGTCCCAGTTCGAAGATGCCAAGCAGATCGTCCTGACCGAGTTCAGGTCATCGCTCGAACAGACTGAGGGCCAGATGGACAGGGTTCTCGAAACTGATCTTTACGAGCTGGGCATTAATTTCATTCCCACCTTCGGGCTTCGCCTGTCCCGCGTTAGTGAAAGCAAATTTCAGGATACAATAAAATCACTGGTCCCGGACAAGAGCCATGTAATGATCGCCTCCGGACCAAAGCAGGAAATTGAGGAGCAAATAGGAAAAAACTGATAGATTCACCCGCGGAACAGCAAATAACCGTACTTGAATAATCTTCACTGACGAACTATAATCAGCGGACAGGTTGGTCTGCTGGCACAAGTGGGCGTAATGCCCACTTTTTTTTTGAAAAGTTTATATGAATGGCTAGTGTAGAAGCAAGGATAAGGAATATTATTCAGGCTCAAGTCGAAGAAGATGGATATGAACTCCTGCATGTGGAAATGCGTTCGGAGGGAGGGGCTCCAATATTGCGGATTTATATCGACAGCCCAGAAGGAATCGGCATAGAGGATTGTGTTGCAACCAGTAGAAAAATCGCTGTCCTGCTGGATGTTGAGGATCCGGTTGAGGGGAAGTATACACTGGAAGTGTCTTCACCCGGGATTGAGCGCCCCCTTTTTTCCGCAAATGATTTTGTGCGTTTTCAGGGAAAGGAAATAAGGCTGTCCACTAAAAACAAGATAGACAATCGCCGAAAATTCCAGGGGTATATTGAATCATTTGATGACGGAATCCTTACACTTTCGTGTGAAGGCCGGCAGATAAAAATTGTTTATGACGAAATCAAAAAGGCCAATCTGGTCTATGATTTTGGCGAAAAAAAATAATATTTGGTATTTCAAGGCTAAACACCCTAAAATAGTTATAATTTAGCCTTTTTTCAGTAACTATGGATAACCGTTTTCGATTGTCAAAGCCATGATTAATATTTTAAGCCAGACGATAGAACAAATCAGTAAGGAAAAGGGGATAGATCCCCTGGTAATCTACCAGGCCCTGGAAGAGGCCATGGTTGTCGCTGCCCGGAAATTCTTCAAAACCGGTGAAGACCTCCAGGCCAGCTATGATCCTGAAACAGGTACTATTGAGGTCTATGCGGTCAGGGAAATTGTAGAAACGGTCGAAGATCCCGACACCCAGATGTCGCTGGAAGAAGCCCTCGAAATCGATGACACCTTTGAAGTTAATGATCTGATCGAGATTCCCAAGGACACCACTGATTTTGGAAGAATTGCCGCCCAGGCCGCCAAACAGATTATTGTCCAGAAAGTAAGGGAGGCAGAACGAAAGATAATTTTCGAGGAGTTTTCCGATCAGGTTGGGGTTGTTGTTAATGGAATAGTCCGCCGCTACGAGGGCCGCGACGTGATCCTGGATATAGGCAGAACAGAAGCTCTCCTGCCGGTTAAGGAACAATCCCGGAATGAACACTATGCCCAGGGTGACCGGATAAGGTGTATCATTGCAGAGGTGGATCCTGAATCAAAAGGACCGCAGATTATACTTTCACGAAATTCCCCTGAACTGCTGATCAAGCTCTTCGAGGCTGAGATTCCTGAAATCTACGACCAGACTGTCCTGATAATGGGAGCTGAGAGAGAGGGCGGAGACAGGGCCAAGGTTGCGGTTCACAGCACGGAAGAAGGTCTGGATCCGGTCGGCGCCTGTGTGGGAATGCGGGGATCCAGGATCGGCTCTATTATCCGGGAACTGAAGGGAGAAAAAATTGACATTATCAGGTATTCTCCCGATATCCTGGAATATGCCGTAAGCGCACTTAATCCGGCCCGGATCTCCAAGGTCCTCATTACGAACACTGAAAATAAAATCATGGACGTGATCGTCCCACAGGACCAGTTATCATTGGCTATCGGTCGTAAAGGACAGAATGTAAGGCTCGCCTCCAAGCTGATAGGATGGGAGATCAACATCAGGAGTGACGCCGAAAACAAAGAAGAGCCCCTTGTTGAGGCAGAGAAACCCGCGGTTGAAGGATATCATCACGTAACCCTTCTGGACGGGGTCGATGATCAGCTTGCCGATCTCCTGGCCGAAGCAGACATAACATCAATAGAAACCATTGCGGATTCGACAGTGGAAGAACTGCTCGAATCAGAAGGAGTTGACGAGGAGCTTGCTCAGAGCCTGCAAGCTGAAGCCGCTGAGTACATTGCGGGTTTGAAAATGCAGGAAGAAACAAAATCAGCGGCAGATGAACCTGCAAAGGTCTCTGCTGAAGACAAAAAAGACGGCAAATAGAAACCTTTAGGTCCCATCGTATGGAACAGACTACTGTAAAAGATATTGCTTCTGAATTCAGTATTGACAATAATCAAGTCATTGCTGAATTAAAGAAGATCGGAGTGTGGGTTTCCTCACCTGACACCCATGTAGAATCCGACATCGCCAACCGGATAAGAAAACGGTTGCAGCTGATAGCAGAAGCTGAAGAGGAAGAAAAATCGGCAAAAAAAGCCGGTGCAGCCAAAGCCGGTCGCGCCAGGCCCCAGGTTGGCAAGCCAAGAAAAAAACCACAGCGGGCCAAAACCGCTCACGAAGAAGAACAGGAAGAAGCCCCCTCCCTGGTTTCCCAGGCACGCTCCCTTAAGCCCAGAAAAGGACGGAAGGCGACCTACCTCAAAAAATCGGAAGCTGATGCCGAAGAGCATCCCGAGAAGGCCGCCAGGACCTTTGAAAAAGAGCCGGAGACAGAACAGCTTCCAGAAATTGCGGGGGAAACAGTAGAAAAGGAATCTGCTGCAGCTGAAGAAATAATTGAAGCCGCTGAACAGAAAGATATCCCTGAAAAAACGGCTGCTGAAGCCAGGCCGGAAGAAGAAGAAGAAGAAGAAAAGGCCTTGGAAGCAGTTGAACCTCCAACTGAAACTGCAGCCCAAGCTGAACCAGAAGATACCGGGACTGAAAAAGCTCCTGAACCCAAGGAGCCCGATAAAGCTGCGCCGGTAAGCAAAAAAACTCCAGCTCCCCGCATTGTCAAGCCTGAAGAGCTTTCCAAACCTCCGGTTGGAACTGAACTGATTCCTGAAAGAAAAAGGGAGCCGGAGCGGAAACCGGGCAGGGCGGCGGCAGCGGGATCTGCTGCCGGATCAGAAGAAAAATTTGAGCCTTCAAAAAAGAGAAAAAAGCTCAAGGCCAGGGAAGTTCCGGAAAAGCCCAGAAGAAAAGCTCCTGAACAGATCAGGCCAGACCATGTGATTTTCTCGGAGAAAACAACGGTCAAGACATTTTCCGAAAAAGCAAATATCAAGAGCAATGAAGTCATCGGAGAACTGATGAAAAAAGGGGTCATGGCCAACATGAACCAGGTCCTGGACAAAGATGTGATTGAAGCCCTTTGTGAGTCCTTTGACATTGTCCCGGAATTCATGACCTTTGAAGAAGCCGCTTCCCAGATAGAAACTGATGAAGGAAAAGAAAAGAACCTGACTGAACGTGCTCCCGTCGTAACAGTCATGGGCCATGTGGACCATGGGAAGACCTCGCTGCTTGATTACATCCGCAACACCCATGTAGCCGAAAGTGAGGCAGGGGGAATAACCCAGCATATCGGCGCCTACGAAACCGAAATCAAAGGGAATAAAATCATATTTATTGATACCCCTGGACATCAGGCCTTCACCAGAATGCGGGCCCGTGGTGCCAATGCCACTGATATAGTGGTCCTGTGCGTAGCCGCAGATGACGGGGTGATGCCGCAAACCGATGAAGCTATCGACCATGCAAAGGCTGCAGGAGTCCCTGTTATCGTCGCCATCAACAAGATAGATAAGCCTGGGGCAAATCCGGAACGGGTTAAACAGGAATTAAGTGAGCGAAACCTGATTCCCGAAGACTGGGGAGGGGACACCATAACAGTCGAGGTTTCAGCCATCGAAGGTACCAACATGTCCACTCTTCTGGAAATGATCCTGCTGGTGGGAGAAATGCTGGAGCTTAAAGCAAATCCGGCAAGGGCCGGAGCCGGAGTAGTACTAGAAGCCAAATTGGTCAAGGGCCGTGGAAACGTGGCTTCAATCCTGATTCAGAATGGTACTGTCCAGATCGGGTCCACCTTCATAGCCGGCGCTACCTTCGGGAAAGTAAGGGCAATGTTTAATGACCGCGGACAAGAGGTCAAAGAGGCCGGACCCAGTAGTGCCATAGAAGTCCTGGGGCTCCAGGGAACGCCACAGGCCGGTGACATCTTCCAGGTAGTAGATGACATCTCAAAAGCCAGGGAAGTTGTTGAATTCCGGCAGGATAAAGCCAGGGAACAGGATTTGAGCAAAAGTTCACGCGTCAGCCTCGATGAACTCTACGCACAGATGGAATCCGGGGTGGTGAAAGAACTGCCGATTGTGCTGAAAGCTGATACCCAGGGTTCAGTAGAGGTGCTGGGTGAAACCCTTTCCAAGCTCAGCAATGATAAAGTCCAGATCATTGTCATCCACAAAGGCGTAGGGGCCATCACCGAAAATGATGTTCTCCTGGCCTCAGCTTCCCATGCCGTTGTAATCGGATTCTGTGTCAGGCCGGAGCATACCGCAAAGGCCGCGGCAGAACACGAGGACATTGAAATCAGGACATATGACGTGATCTACCACCTGACCGAAGATGTGGAAAAGGCCATGCTTGGCCTTCTGGATCCCGTAATCAAGGAAAAATACCTGGGTCGCCTCGAAATCCGGGAAACCTTCAAGGTTCCCAAGGTCGGGACCATCGGCGGGAGCTATGTCCTCGACGGTGTTATTAACCGCAAGGCCGAACTGAGACTGATCAGGGACAATGTCCTGATCTACGAAGGCAGGATCGGTTCCCTGAAACGGTTTAAAGAGGATGCCTCAGAGGTGCGCGCCGGATACGAATGCGGGATATCGATTGCCAACTTCAACGATATCAAGGTTGGAGATATTATCGAGGCGTTCGAGAAAGAAGAGTTCACGCCTGATTCGTTCTGAACA
>CAZOGT010000044.1:0-13993 GCA_964579015.1 uncultured Acidobacteriota bacterium
AATAGGGAAATCCTAAATCCGAAGCTCGAAATCCGAAAGAAACGCAGCTCCAGCTGCAACACCGGGGCATACACCCATTTGAGATTTGGCGCTTGTGATTTCTCCCTAAGGGGGCTGCCGCCTGCCGGCGGCTTTAGCGGTAGATTGCGACATTGTGAGCACGTGCCTGCCCTGGAGTTACTGTAGCTGGAAGCTCCAGCTACAACAGCCTGCCCTCCGTAGTGGCATGAGCATCCTTGCTCATGGGAACGGAGCATCCTGCTACGGTAGAGGCAAGGGGAACATCATAAGCTTGAAGCTTATGCCACGCAAAGTAGCTGGAGCATCCTGCTCCAGAAATGAGCGGCGGCGTTTTTTGGGGATGCAGATCAGGAGATCCGCGCTCGTGGCCGACTCTTCCCGGCGTCGGGATCGGGTGTGCCAAGGAAAGCTTGGCGCACCCGCCCCCGATTTGAGATCCTTTTCACCGGCAAAAGTGGGGAAACTACTTCTCGATCCGATATTGAGAAAATCCTCCGCTTCTGGTAACGTGCTTATTCATATTCATGAAGATATCTGCTTATCGATGAGGGAACGGACCAGAAGACAAGGGGCAGGCGCAGCATATGGAAAGATTCGATAATTTGATGGGGGAGTGGCTTTCCGGTACCTGGTTGGAACCATATGCTGGATTTCTGACAGAAGTCCTGTTTGGAATCGCGGTAGTTATCCTGAGCCTGATCGTCAACAAGCTGACCAAGGTTATACTTTTTTCCATAGTGCACAAGGCGGTTGAGAAGAGTTCTACGCCCTGGGACGACATCCTCCTGGAGAAAAAGTTTTTCTCCAGGATTGCAAAAATCGCCCCGATAGCGGTTATCTACCTGGCCGCTCCGCTGCTTCCCGACATCCAGTCCGTGATTGAGCAGGCGGCGCTTGCTTCCCTGGGGCTGGTGGGACTGCTTGTGGCGGCCGCCCTGATTGATTCGGCTGACGTGATCTACCAGGGTTTTGAAGTGGCCCGTAACAGGCCGATTCGCGGCTACCTGCAGGCAGTGAAGATCTTCCTCTTCTCCCTGGGCGGCATTGCCATCCTGTCGGTCCTGATCGGGGAGTCCCCCTGGAAGCTGCTGAGCGGGATCGGCGCCATGACCGCGATCCTCCTGCTGGTATTCAAGGATACCATCCTGGGTTTTGTTGCGAGCATCCAGGTCAGCACCAATAATATGGTCAATATCGGGGACTGGATCGAGATGCCCAAATACGGGGCGGACGGGGACGTGATCGAGATCGGAATCAACTGCGTCAAGGTCCGTAATTTCGACAAGACCATTACCACGATTCCGACCTATGCCCTGGTCGCGGACTCTTTCCGCAACTGGAGGGGGATGGAGGAATCTGGCGGGCGCAGGATCAAAAGGTCCATTTTCATCGACATGAGGAGCGTCTCCTTCTGCAGTGAGGAAATGCTGGCGAGGTTCAGGAAATTCGCGTACCTTTCAGACTACGTAGAGAAGAAGACCGAGGAGGTCAGGAGATTCAATGAAGCCCACAAGTTTGATCTCTCCTCCCCGGTAAACGGCCGAAGGCTCACCAATCTGGGGACGTTCAGGGCTTATCTGAGGGAGTATCTGAGGCACCATCCCGGCATTCATGAGGGCATGATTATGCTGGTAAGGCACCTGGCCCCTACTGAAAACGGCCTGCCCATTGAAATTTACGTGTTTACCAGCGATACCAGGTGGGCCAGCTACGAGGCGATACAGGCGGACATTTTCGATCACATCCTGGCGGTGGTACCCGAATTCGGCCTGCGGGTTTTCCAGAATCCATCCGGGCATGATTTACAGGAAGGACTGAATCGTGGATAGAAGGGGCAAGACCTTTCAAGCAGCATTCTCTCCAGTATTTTTACTCCTGATATTTACTGCCGTGTTTACTGTTTCGGGCCTGGCTGGTTCTGATGGGAGGCTGGAGCTGGACATGCCGGGCCTGGTGCTGAAGGATATTCCTTTCAGCATTGATGTGACCGTCCTGAATGAAGTCGGGGTATGGGACCATAACTACACCGGAAGGGTCGAGTTCAGAGGCATCTCCTTCATCGGCCAGGATTCCGGGTCTCCGGTTTTTCTTGACCTGGAAGACGGCAGGGGAACCCTTGCCAAGGTGGCGGTTGACACTACGGGGTACCGGGAGGTGACGGCGGAAACCGGGGATTTTTCGGCATCCATGAAGGTGCGCGGAATCCCGGGAATACTGAGTATCCTTCCTCCTCTTCTGGCCATACTGCTGGCCCTGGTATACAGGGAGGTTGTCATAGCCCTGGTTGCGGGGACCTGGCTGGGAGCCACGTTCCTTTTTGATTACAACATCCTGGGCGGTTTTTACCGGGTGGTGGATTATTTTGTCGTTAATGCGGTCACGGACCCCAACAAGGCCCAGATAATCATCTTCAGCCTGATGTTCGGGGGGCTGGTGGGGATAATAACTCAGAACGGAGGCGCACGGGGTATCGCCAACCTGATCACAAGGTTTGCCAGCACACCCCGGAGGGGCCAGGTATCCTGCGTTGCGACCTCCTTTTTTCTTTTCTTTGATGATTATGCCAATGTACTGGTGAGGGGAAACCTGCTGCGCCCGATCACTGACAGGCTCCGGATTTCCAGGGAAAAGCTGGCTTTTTTCGTTGATGTCGGGGCGGCGACGGTTGCCTCCACGTTTTTTATTTCGACCTGGATAGGGTATGAAGTGGGCCTGATTGACCAGGGCCTGAAGATCATCGGATCTGGAGAGAACGCATATACCATATTCCTCCAGACCATTCCCTTTATGTTCTATCCGATCACCGCTCTTATCCTGGCCTTTATCATTGCGATAAGCGGCAGGGATTTCGGCCCGATGTGGGAGGCTGAACGGCGGGCCCGGGAGGAGGGAAAACTCCTCCGGGACGGAGCGGAACCAGCCACTGACCTGGTTGAAAGCGGGGAACTGGATGCTGATGTGCCGGCGAGGTGGATAAACGGGGCTTTGCCGGTGCTCTCCATCCTGGCGGTTGGGATCTTCGGCCTTTACCTGACCGGTACCAGGGCCCTCGAAGCCGAGGGCGCGGCCGGTTACAGCCTTGGGGAAATCGTGGGGGCCGCTGATTCGTACAAGGCTTTGCTTTGGGCCTCCCTGACCGGATGCGTTGTAGCCATGCTTCTTTCAGTAACCCAGGGCATTTTGTCCGTCAAGGTAGCGATTGAAGCCTGGGTCAAGGGCCTTAAGTCAATGGTCCTGGCAATGATTATCCTGATCCTGGCATGGTCCATAGGAAGCGTTACCGAGGAGCTCCATACCGCCGAGTACCTGGTGCAGATTCTGCGTGAAGTACTGTCTCCGTACTGGCTGCCGTCATTGACGTTCATTGTAGCCGCACTGGTCGCTTTTTCAACCGGTACCAGCTGGGCTACCATGGCCATCCTGATGCCCCTGGTGATTCCGCTCAGCCATACCCTGGGCGTCGACCTGGGGCTCCCATCCGCCGAAAATCACCACCTGATGCTGGGGGTCATCAGTTCCGTCCTCTCGGGAGCGGTCTTCGGGGACCACTGCTCGCCGATATCGGACACCACCATCCTCAGCTCCATGGCGTCGGCCTGCGACCATATAGACCATGTCAGAACCCAGCTGCCCTATGCGCTCCTGGCTGCCGTAGGCGGAGTGCTGATAGGTGACATTCCGACTGCCTATGGTTTTTCACCCTGGATTTCTCTTGCTCTCAGCACCTCGGTAATGCTCCTGGTGGTAATGGTTTTCGGGAAGAAGGTGCCTGCCTATCAGCCTGGTCCTGAAATACTGGGTGAGGGCGAGGAGGATTCCGGATCCACGGGATAGAGGTGATGGGGCAGGCGGGCTTCATGAGGAGTGGTGACATGGTTGGGGCAAGCCGGTAGATGGAGAGCCCGAACCGCTCAGAGATGCGCTGTCTCAAGCGGGCCGACTTCCACCGAAACACCTGCGGCCTTTCCTTTCAGGCCTGCCGGGAATTTGGTGATTCTGATCTCGACTGAAAGGATTATAAAGTCAGTGAGAAGCGCCCGGCAGATTTCATACGCAAGGTTTTCGACGAGGCTGTACTCCCTTGCGCCTGAAACAGCACGGATTGTTTCCTCAACCTTCATGTAGTCGAGAGCCTCCCCAATGTCATCGTAGATGACAGCGTTCCTGATATCAGTCTTCAGGCCCGCGTCGACCAGCAGTTCCTGGTATTCGGAACGCTCTTCCTCTCCAACTCCAATCCTCGCATTTACCCTGATTTCGGACAGCCTGATTACTGCATCCATGATTCCTCCTCGACGTCCCTGGCTGATTGATCATAATACCCGGCCCTGAAATATTTCCTCGCGTGGCCGGTGCCGGCAATCGTGCCCGGTGCACTGCCGGATTTCCGCATTTGCCTGATACCCGGGATTTCGGACTGCATGAGGCTTTTGAGGGTGGATTGGGGCCTTGTTTTGCTGTTATCCTGCATGTTACAACATGATAATGGAAAAAAATAAGGGTGTATCAGTCAAGTTCATGGGCCATTCAACCTTCCTGCTGAAGAGCCCCGGGGGCAAAATTGTGCTTATAGACCCATGGGTATCATCAAATCCCTCCTGCCCGGAGGAGGCGAAAAGCCTGGACAGGCTGGACCTGATGCTGATTACTCACGGGCATGGGGACCACATGCCGGAGGCCGCATCCCTTGCTTCAAGGTTCCGTCCCTGGACGGTCTGCAATTTTGAGATCTCCCAGTGGCTGGGGGGTCACGGTGTCAGCGACCGGATCGTAGGGATGAACAAGGGCGGAACAGTTGAGATTGAAGGGATGAGGGTTACCATGGTCGATGCCAAACACTCAAGTTCCATTACCGAGGATGACGGGACCCTGACCTATGCAGGGGAGGCTGCCGGATATGTCCTGGAATTCGAAAATGGGTACAAAGTCTACCACGCCGGAGACACTTCTGTTTTCGGTGACATGAAGCTGATCGGGGAGATCTACAGGCCTGATTTGGCCCTGCTTCCGATAGGCGATCATTTCACGATGGGACCCCTTGAGGCGTCCCATGCCTGCAGGCTGCTGGGAACGGGAAACGTTATCCCCATGCATTATGGGACTTTTCCAGTGCTGACCGGGACACCGGCAAAGCTGAGGGAGATGGTTTCAGACCTCGACGTGGAGATTATTGAACTGCTTCCCGGCCGGGAGATAATGGTGGGCTGAGGCTGATCCTTTTTTAAAACCGCGAATTTTCCGAACTGTTGATGCCCCGGCAGTACACAGCTCATTCCCTTTCAACCAGGGTGAATTCCCGGACCGAAAAACTGTCTTCCCCTGAGAATATTACGTACATGGTGTTTCCGTCCCGGCTGATCCATTTTACCGGGATGTTCATGCTTTCCCCTGGTCCGGTGTCCCATTTCCTGGTGTAGAAGACATGGCTCCAGGGGCCCCAGGGATTTTCGGATTCGTATATTCCGAAACCTCCCCCGAACCTGGGAGAATCGCCATAATTAATCTGGCATAAATAGTATTTATCGAGGGCCGGGTTCCAGGACATGCTTGAACGGTAAGAGAGGCCCGGATTGGTGAAAAATGGTTTCAGGAGCATGATATCACTGTCCCACTCGTGTTCGCTTCCTTTACTCCACCCTGCCAGGAATTCGTAGGCATTACGGTCCCTGAGCCTCTGTTTCAAGACCCTGGCCAGTACCAGCCCGTCGGCCGGATCATACGCGGTTTCAGCTTCCGGGGAGATGATATAGACGTAGTCCCCGGCCCCTTCCTCATAATTTTTCCCGTAATTGACAAACGAGGGGCATCCGAATCCTGATTCTATCCTCCAGTCAGCCCATTCCCAGGTCAGGCCCCGGTCTTCAGACCATGCCAGGGTCGAGTTTGCGGTGTTTCGCACCAGCATGTAAAGGCAGCCGTCGACCATCAGCATGCCGGAGGCCTTGGGGCCGTAAGCTCCCTGCCCGGTCCTTTCCCCGGTAACTGAACGGATGTTGCCGCCGCTGAAGTCAGCGGGGCTTCCGGTCACCCTGGCCAGGCCCAGGCTCAGCTTGATTTCAGTTCGGGGGTCAAATCCCCACCCGTCGCCGTAGGCAGTATAGATCGCGTCGTCATCTCCCCAGGTAGACGGCCAGTTGTCTGATCCTTCCGCCTGGCGGACAATGGACTCCAGCGGTGCGAATGAGGCCTGCCTTGGACTTGCCGGGCAGGGCGGCTCTGTAAAAGCTTCCAGCAGGGGCTTGAACAGCCTTGAATACATTCCGCCCCAGAATGCTTCATTTTCCCCGGGGTCAAAAAGGCTGTCGCCGTTCCTGACCACCACCAGTTCCAGGCTGGGGATCACCAGGAGCACCTGGTTTCCGGCCCCGGCGCCGCAGAAGGTGTCCCTGGGAATTCCCGGCCATATTCCGTCGAAATTGGAATACCATCCCAGCCCGCTTCCCATGAACGGATTCTCGGGAGGGCGTTCAGGCAAGGGCATTCCGGCATAGCTGGTTGCGAGGCCCACGGTTTCAGGGTTAATCAGGGATTTACCTTCCCACCTTCCTTTCCGGAGCAAAAGCTGCCCTATCCGGGCGACAGCCTGTGGCGTGAAGCTGCCGCCTCCCCAGTTGGCTACCAGGTCGAGGCCATTGACCTGAAATGTTTTTCCATACCCGATGCTCCATTCTTCCTCCCTGATGCCCAGCGGCTCCATTATTCTCTCCCTGAGCAGAGACCTGACATCCGGGTGAGCGCTGCCTGCGATAGCGGAAGTTACGGCGTAGGAGAGCATTGCCATTCCCGGGTTGCTGTAGGCGAATTTTGTGCCGGGCGTGGCTATCACTTCGGCGTGATCCCTGGAAACGGTGAAGGGGTCAGGGTCCTGCCTCCAGAACCGTCCCTTCCATCCGGGCAGGTCCATATGCAGGTGATTGATCTCCAGTCCTTCCGCCCTCAGCCTTTGCAGCTCTTCATCACTTATTTCAGCATCCTCCAGGCCTGAAGTGTGAGTAGCCAGTTGCCGGATGGTGATAAGCGCCTTTTTACCGTCTTTACGCCATTCCGGGATATAGCGGCAGGCCGGGGCATCCAGGACGATGTTTCCGTCATCCATGGCCAGCATCAGGGAAAGCCCGCCGACCAGGGATTTCGCCAGTGAAGCGGAGTAATGGCGTCTGTCCCGGTCCCAGCCTTCTGCATACCATTCAGTAGCTATCTTCCCTTTCCTGATAACCATCAGGGACTTGGTTCCTGATACTTCAAGTTCTGATATAAGTTTTTCAAGGGCTTGCGGGGAAAACCCGGCCTCTTCGGGGGAAGAGGCCCCCCAGGTAAAAGATGAGGCTTGGGAAAACGGGCTGAGGGAAATGAAAAGCAGAAGGGGGATCAGGTTCATAATTCTCATGGCAGGCTCCTGGAAGGACCGTGACGGACGTTTGCGCTGATGTGATCACAGCCTGATTATGACATCAAAATCCCGGCATTGGAAGAAGCGTCAATTTCGTCCTTCATTTCTATTTCCCAGTCGCCCGTGATGGTGAGGGCGGAACTCTTCATGTCCGGCGGGCAGAGCAGGTGAAAATAGAGAAACATGGGAAAATCGAGGTTCTTCTCCATCAGTACAACCGGGTCCCTCCCTTCCTGCCAGAGGTCCATGATCTCCAGGAAACGAAGAGCTCTTTTATAATCGTCAACGGCCTGGCGGCGTTGAATGTCCGTCCTGCCCCGGACGGGATAACAGGAAGAGAGGTGGCAATGAACCGGATTGCGGACTATCTCATGCCTTACTTCGGGGAATTCCATCCAGTCCCTCCAGAAAGAGCCTTTTCGGTAACGGCGGGGATAACTCAGCTCCAGCGAACTTATCAGGGTTTCCCATTGCAGGGCCGGCGGAGCTTTTTTAATTGTCTTTATTCCTTCTCCCGAAAACTCAGTGGAGGTTGTGATCTTCAGATCCAGGGGGAACTTCAGGCCTCCCGGGATAAGGAAGCGGGGAATAACCCTCCCGTGGAGGATTGTTCTGAGGATTCTCTGCAGTTCAGCTTTGGTAAAACCGCCCTCTGTCTCCCAGTTCCAGTTAAAGGAGGCACGCGCTCCGGATTCCGCCCGGCTGAAAGCCAGTCTCATGAACTCAGTTTCATCCCAGCGGTAGCGAATATCGGTTTTGGAGACCCCTTTTTCCAGGAGCAGGTTTCCCGCCGGGTCAACAGTGGCTGAGTCAAATTTACTCCTGGTTTTACTGAAGCCCGAAATCCTGTTGAGGATATTGATTTTTATCGAAAACTCCCGGCCTTCAACATTGTCATATCTTCCTTCAACAGAGAATCCCTTCCTTGCCGCCGGAATCCTTCCGGAGACCAGGCTTGAATATTCGGGTGCAAGGTATTCGCAGAAAGGCTCCTTCCAGGAGGCCTTGACAACTGTTTTTTTCCGGTACCATTTTAAGGCGTCTGCAGCAATCACCAATCTTAGTTTTCGGGAAAGGCAGTTCTTCAAGGTGCGTTCAGCAGGTTCAAGGAGCGGATCAATCAGGCTGTTCTCAGCTTTCAGTGCCGGCGAATGGCGAAACTGGATGCCGATGGAAGCCGAAGATGAAGCTTCAAGCGCTTTTTCCCGGATGAGGCTGAATTTCAGGAGCTCATTTTTTTTCGATACCTGGATATAGAAATGTCCGCTGGTACTCAACCGGGCCTGGTTTTTCATGATGACGCCGGTGGTGAAGGGCAGGGAAAAACTGAAACCCATACCCTTTCCTCCCAGTACCCATCCTTTTTCCAGGGACCAGCCGATTAAGGCGGTTACGCGGAAGAGTCCAGTCCAGTTCCAGCGGAGCACCTGTTTATCGGAAATTTTCGCCACTTGTCCCGGATCAAATGGGTTTACGCAGTTTTTCCAGGCCGTGGAGACAGCACTGGGGACAGGCTCCTTTTCGGGAAACACTTCAACCCAGGAATGGTTCATCTGGGTTCCGGCAATCGCTGAAACTGAGCTGGACTCTTCCGGAACCATTGCGGCGGCCACAGTAGGAATAACCTTCCACTGGACAGCGAAGTGCCGTGACGGGACCCGGAAATTTCCAAGGAACGCGCCTTTCTCGGGAATAAGCGACAACCTGACTACGGTTCCCGGTTCAAGGGTCCAGGAGAAGACAGAGGGAATGGTCCCGGAAAGGTGTTCTTCCACGGTAAAATCAAGATCCAGGCGTTTTCTGCCTTTGAGCAGATCTTTGGGAGTTGCCCGCAGCTCGGTAAGCGTGGGCCCTGATTTCCGGCGCAGTTCGATTGAAGCAGTGTCAAGAAGTTCTGAATAGCCCTTGTCAAACCTCCACCTGGCATCTGTTGCGGACATGATTCCTGATTATCCCCCAAGGGGAAAGATTTAACAATAGCCTGAAGCTGCCAGGATTTTCTCCATTTTTCGCGGGTGAGGAGGATTTCAGATCGGAATCGGCTTCGAAAGAATTATGAGGCGAACCGTGGTCTTTGGGGTCCGGGTTGTTGGCCCTGTGGATCGACCCCGATAGCGATACCGACCCCGACGGCGAGAGGAAATGACAAGGGGCCAGTGATGATTGTAGGAGATTCTATGATAATGCAGCGAACCGGGCCATCCTGCTCTCCGGCATTTCCAGCCCGGGTTCAGCGCTCCAGGTTAACCTGCCGGCTTCGTGCTATGGCCAGGCTGCCGGGAGGCACATCCTCGGTGACCGTGGACCCGGCGGCTACTGATGCTCCCCTGCCGATGCTGACAGGGGCTATCAGCTGGGTGTTGCTTCCAATGAAGGCATTATCCCCGATCCTGGTGGTGTGTTTATTTTTGCCGTCGAAATTACAGGTTATGGTTCCTGCCCCGATAGTCACATCCCGGCCGATAATGGCATCTCCGAGGTAGGAAAGGTGGGCGGCCGTGGTGTCTTCAGAGACGCGGGAATTCTTGACCTCGACGAAATTTCCGATTCTTACCCGGTCCCCAATGACCGAGCTGTTGCGGATGTTGGCGAATGGTCCGATGCTGCAGGATGCCCCGATTCTGCTGTCCCTGACAGTGGAGCCGTTTTCAACGCATGTGTAGTCCCCGATTTCTGCATTAACCAGGTGGGTGTTGGGGCCGATCATGCATCCCCTGCCAATGCGGCAGGCTCCTTCCATGACAGCTCCCGGATAGATGCAGGTGTCGGGCCCGGCGGTGATCGATGCGTGGATCAGTACAGTCTCCGGGTTCCTGATCGTCACCCCGGATGCCATCAGTGCTGCCGCGACCTGTTTCTGGAGCTGCTTCTCAGCCGCTGCCAGCTGTACCCGGTCATTAATCCCGAATATCTCATCACCGGCAGTGACCTGGACGGCTTTGATTTTTTTACCTGCCGCCTTGAGAATCCTGACCATGTCGGTCAGGTAGTATTCTCCGCTGCGGTTATCATTCCGGAGTTCCATGACATGGGAAACCAGGGCTGAAATCCTGAAGCAGGCGAATCCGGCATTGATCTCCCTTATTTTCTTCTGTTCAGGAGAAGTCTCTTTTTCTTCAATAATATCAATCGGATTTCCTGACTCATCCCTGATGATCCTGCCGTACCCGTGAGGATTGTCCAGCTCGGTGGTCAGCAAGGATTCATCGCATCCTTCCAATTCGCAGGCTGACATCAGCCCCTCAAGGTGACGGTTGCCGATGAAAGGGGTGTCTCCGTAGAGGACCAGCAGGCTCCCGTCCAGATTCCTGAAACAATCCAGGGCGGAAATCAGGGCATGACCTGTTCCGAGCTGTTCTTTCTGGACGACATATTCAAGGCTGTAGGAGCTCAACGCTTCCCGGATATCTTCGGACTCGCTGTCTACAACAACCATAACCTTATCGATGTCAAGTTCAGGAAGGCGGTCCAGCAGATAGGTGATCATGGGTTTGCCGCAGATTTCGTGCAGGACCTTTGGTTTCACGGTCCTGAATCTCGTGCCCTTTCCCGCGGCGAGTACTATTGCATTCCGGGGAGATTTCCTGGCCATCTGGAAACTTTCTCCTTCCTGCTCTTGACAGGCGCTGATCGTAATGTCATCCATCCTGGTTCATTTGTTGCTCTGAGCGTCCTCTATAAGATTCCAGGCGGCGTCTTCACGCAGCTTGAGGAAATCAGGATCATTCCGGGCATGGTAGAGATTCTCCAGCGACATTTCCACAGCCTTTTTTAAGTCTTCTGCCGCTCCCTTAAAATTCTCCATTCGGGATTTCGATGCAGCCATTGCATAGAAATAGTGATCCTGGTTTTTCTTTGACAGTTTAAGGGCTTTTTCAAAACACTCGAGTGCTTCCTCGTATTCGCGTTCGTTATGAAGGTATACTCCCAGGTTATAGAGTTCCGCGGGATCATCTATATCAGAGGCCCTGGCGGGCTTTTCCGGTTTTTCCATTCTCGCTTCACAGATTTCTACGAGCGTGTGAATTTTCCCCCTGAGTTCAAGGTCGTTGGCGTAATCAGCATTCAGTTTATCCAGAATTTCCCTGGCTTTTAGATACTGTTTCTTTTTCATGGCCTTGACAGCGGTATCAAGGATTTTTATTGCGTCACTGATTGAAGGGGTTGTCTGATTTGTTTTGCTTTTAGCAGTTGCCATACCGTTTCCTCCAGAGAGGGTTACCGCAATTTGATTCTGCCCTTGCCGGCAGGGGGTAGCCCAACGTCACGCTGACGCGCAAATCTCCAGGCGATGCGATCAGCGGAACTGTTTTGTATCAAATAATTTGAATTTAAATTAATATGATAATCTAAAAATTATTAACGGGAATCCCTGGTGTCAGGCTGCCCCTGGGCTGACATTAGATTTTTCTGGAGTTCCCGTTCAGCCGTTACCCGGCTTACTTTTGGTGATTATCTTTGAATTGTAACCGATTTTAAGGGCATTTGTATAAGGTGTCGATATTAGAGAAAACATAAACCCTTCATTTTTGCAGCAATCCGAGATATTCTTTTAAGGCAGGAAGCCCGGAATTATGAAATTAGTGAACCTCAGACTGAAGCCTGCCCAGAACGGAAAGATTAAAAGGGTACTTATCATTCTGAAGGATATCGGAAAGGCTGATTATGTATCAGTAATATCGCACAGCGGACAGAATCTCTGCCATATCGGTGAACTGGAGGATGTCGACCTTTCCTCGGTTTCCTCACTTGCCGCCGGTTTTCACGCTGCAAGCAGCAGCCTGGCCGGAATGCTGGGGGAGAACAGTTCGCCCAGGGCCGTCAATTATGGTGAGAGGCGAAGCATAATAATGGGACCGGCCGGGAATCTGGGCTTGATCCTGATGGTGGTCAGTAAAAAAAGAAGGAACCAGAAAAAGGTTGCCGAATGGCTTAAAAAGGCAGGCAAGGTGATTGAAGACATAATGTTGAAGGAGTGATGCCGGTACAATAATCAGGCCTTCCATGGGAAGAATCGGGCTTCCGGTGCTATTCTGAATCATGAAATTTTTTTGAGAGCAGGGAAAAGTGGCATTCATAGATTATTCAAAAAATGAGATTTCCTGTAAGTTGGTCTATTGCGGCCCGGGCTTATCGGGAAAGACCACAAATATTGTGAGGATTTTCCAGTCTGTGCACCCCGAGTCAAGGGGTGAGCTTGTGTCCCTGTACACCACCTTCAAGCGTACGCTCTTTTTTGACTTTCTCCCGGTGGATCTTGGTGAGATCCGGGGTTTCAGGGTCAGGTTTCATCTTTATTCAGTTCCCGGCCAGGCCTGCTATGCCTCTGTCAGGAGGCTTGTTTTCCGGGGGGCTGATGGACTGGTGTTTGTCGCGGATTCCACCAGGGAAAGGATGGACGCCAATCTTGAGGCAATAAGGGACATGTACGAGAATATGGAGTTTTATAATTATTCAGCCGGTGATATTCCGCTGGTGTTTCAGTTGAACAAAAGGGACATGGAGGATATCCATTCAGTGGATTACCTCAAGGAAGAGCTTTGCACTCCGGGTGCTCCGGTATTCGAGGCTTCCGCCTACAGGAACAGCGGAGTTCGAGAGACGTTCAAGGAAGCGGGGAGAAGGATCCTGGCGGAAGTCAGGGAAAGTATTGCCAATGACACGCCGTCCACCTGGGTTACGGGACAAATGCCTGATTTGTCAAGGTAATTGAAGCCGCTGTTCGGCGGCTGAAGGGTTGCCTGCCGGGAAAGCCCGAACGGGAAAGCCCGAAAAAGCAATGCAGCGTTTTCCGGAGCCCTGGGAACAAGCTTCGTGTTGATTAAAGGGTATAATCAGCCGATACTTCCTGCCGGCATTTTTTCGGAAGTAATAAATGCAGCTCAAACCCCGGAAATGAGATGAAAAGGACATTAAGAATCCTGGTGGAGCCTTTGCGGCGCCTGGGAATGGCGATAGGCAGAGTGAACACCTTTCTGATTCTCAGTTTTTCCTTCTATATGGTCCTGTTCCCCCTGGGACTGGCAAGGAGAACTCTGTCCAGGAAGAAATGCCCGGTGACCTGGGTCAGGAGAGAGCCTCTGAAACCCTCCCATTTCGAAAAACAGTTCTGATCTGGAGCAGGATGCTCCAGCTACCTTGGGGGCAGGCCGCGGATTCCGTCCGGCTGCCGGTTCTTTTCAAGGAAGAAATTCTCCATTACCAGGCAGTCCATCCCTGTTCTCATGAAACACCGGTAGGCCTGGGCCGGGGATTCCACTATCGGTTCCCCCCGGACATTAAAGCTGGTATTTAGAAGCACTCAATTCCTGGAGCAGGATGCCCCAGCTACCACGGGGGCAGGCCGCTGCCGCTCAATTCCTGAAGCAGGATGCCCCAGCTACCACGGGGGCAGGCCGCTGCCGCTCAATTCCTGGAGCATCCTGCCCCAGCTACCACGGGGGCAGGCCGCTGCCGCTCAATTCCTGAAGCAGGATGCCCCAGCTACCACGGGGGCAGGCCGCTGCCGCTCAATTCCTGGAGCATCCTGCCCCAGCTACCACGGGGGCAGGCCGCTGCCGCTCAATTCCTGAAGCAGGATGC
>CAZOGT010000045.1:0-13834 GCA_964579015.1 uncultured Acidobacteriota bacterium
CTGGCTGACTGCAGCCGCCCCAGGTACTTCTCGGATTCGACCAGGTTGGCTTCAATCTGGGAAATGGATCCTTTGCGTGATTCGATCTCGGCCAGGTACTCGGCTTTCTCGATAGTAAACATGATATCCCCGGCCTTTACAAACCGGCCCTCCTCGAAACTGATTGATTCGAGGTAACCAGAAACCCTGGCAACCAGGTCGACGGAATCAATTGCTTCCACCCGGCCGATATACTCCTTCGACTGGGAGACATCTCCTTCACTGATTTGCTGTACATGCACAAGGGGGACCGTGTCCTGGGAACGGCCACGGCCCTGGCCGGCCCCGCCTTCATTCGCGGCTGTCACGTCCTTCTGGCTTTCCATGACGAACCAACCTGCGACGGCTATGGCAACCAGCAGGAAACCGTAACTCAATAAACGCCTTATCCAGTCTGCACCTGGAGAATCTACTCGACTGCTCAATGTATCAACTCCTGTTTCGACCCGTCCTGAAAAGCGGATTTTTCAGCCCGGGGAAAAGTTTCCCTGTTAACTCCATCCAGATCACATCCCTGTAACCAATGAATCCAATCTGAAATTCAAACCGGAGCATTACGTTCTCAACAGGGAGAAATGAATTCTTCGCGACCAGCCGTAAAATGGCACCGGCACGGCTCCGGGAATCAATAGGCGCTGGATTCCCTATCGCTTTAAATAGGCGCTGGAGGCGCTGGATTCCCTATCGCTTTAAAAGTAATACGATTCATCCAGCTGATATTTCAAGTTTTTAGAATTTATTCCAATAACGATCCTGCAACATCTTATTATAAATGCAGATAACCGGGCAAAAAGATACCGGTTTTTGTCAGGCCGGCGCCGGAAAAATGTCCTGTCATTCCCGGAATCAGGCGCATGGTGATCAGGCCAGCCAGTTCACGCGAGCTGTTTTGTCCAGTTCCCGGAACCATTTAACGGTCCGGGCGAACCCATCCCTCACCCCGACTTCCGGACTCCAGTCCAGCAGTAATCCCGCCTTGCTGATATCAGCCCAGGTATCCAGGAGGTCTGCCGGATGCCTGGGCCGACGGTCAATCATGGCTTTTCTGCCCAGCATCTCTTCCAGCCAGGAAATCACCTGGGTGATCTTTACAGGATTATGGCCGCCCCCCAGGTTGATTATCTCGTAGCCAAGGGGCCTAAGCGCGGCCACGGTTCCCCCGGCTATATCGTCTATATATGTAAAGTCCCTGGACTGTGAGCCATCGCCGTAAAGGCGGATCGGGGTGCCTTCAGATATCCATTTAATGAAGCGGAACGGCGACATGTCCGGACGGCCGGCAGGACCGAACACTGTAAAGTAGCGGAGTACGCTGACGTCAATTCCGTATAAATGGTGGTAGCTGTGGGCCAACAATTCAGCGGCCTTCTTGCTGGCCGAATAGGGGCTCAAGGGATTGTTGACCGGAAGTGATTCCTCAAAGGGGAGAGGCTGCCCGGCGTAGAGGGAGGAAGTCGAGGCAAGCACCAGCTTGGGCACTTCCGCTTTCTTCATGCAGTCGAGAAGGTTCAGGGTTCCTGTAACATTGGTATTCAGGTATTCCCCGGGGATTTCCAGGCTTCTCCTGACCCCGGCCCTGGCCGCCAGGTTCAGGACGGCGTCAAACGCGGTCCGGCCGAACAACTCCTCCAGGGAGCTCTTGTCTTCAATGTCCATCCTCCTGAACCGCAGGCTTCCAGTCTCAAATTCATCCGGACCTCCATAGACACGGGGAGAAGATCCGCGGTAATCCAGGCTTGATAAAAGGCTTCCTCCCGCCCCGGATGATTCAGCAATGCTCCTGATTCGATAGGTTTTCAGCCTGACATCGTAATAGTCGTTAAGATTGTCGATGGCCACCACTTCGTGCCCCTGCTCAAGGAGCAGTTCAACAGTCCGCGATCCGATAAACCCCGCAGCACCAGTCACCAGGTATTTGCTCATGTTGTTTCAACCAATCTCATTTCTAAAAACCAGAAACCAGGTGACCGGATACTGCATCCTCACCGTGCCGCAAAAAAAGGAAACCCTCTCACCTGTCCCTGAAAAACGGCAGCCGGTGCAGCAGCGCCAGCTTCTCAGCCTTGGGAATCCATCTCCGGAGTACCTCCGGATTGACGAGGAAGCTTCCGGCAATTACCGGATACCTGGGATTGGGGGCAAAACAGGCCCGGCATCCGGGATATTCTGAAAGATCACCTTCCAGGTGCGCCTGTCTCAGGGACCGCATGGCCTCTGAGTCCCATAGCTCCCTGATCGATTGTTCCCTGACATTTCCGATCGGCTCATCCTCAAACAGGTAACAGCATGGCCTGAAATCTCCCTTGTAGTCAATGTGGACAGGGCCCTGCCACAGCTGGTAGCAGGGATTCCTCTGCACCCTCTGCCGGGACCGTCCTTCAAAGGCGACCCCTTCTACAATCACCTCATCCTCCTTTATCCTCACCTCATCAACACCTTCCCGGTTCCAGATACGCCGGTAATCGTCGACCTGGTGGGTGTTCCCCGGAAGCCTTACCATCTGCATTACGACATACATCCGGGAGCCCATCTCCTTTTTCAGTTCAAGAAATTCAAGGATATTGGCCATCACCTTTTCATAATCGGCATTTACCCGGTATTTCTCATAGGTTTCAGCAGTAGTGCCGTCAAAGGCTATGATCAGGTTGTCAAGCCCTGAAAGGATCAGTTCACGGCCCCTCTCCCTGGTCAGCAAGGTGGCGTTGGTGGAGACCACGGTATAGAGGCCTTCCCCGGAGCAATACCTGATCATTCTGAAGATGTCTGGATTCATCAGGGGTTCGCCCAAACCCCATGGAAAGATCAAACCTGACTCACCCCTGACCTCATCCACAATCCGTTCAAAAAGGAATGGATCCATATTGGCTCCGGGGTAATCTGTTTGCTGCCGTGGGCACATCGGGCATTTCAGGTTGCAGTAACTGGTCGTTTCAATTATCAGGGAAACAGGCAAGGATTTCACCCTGGCCTTCCGGCCCAGGTAGGCACTGAATAACCGCAACCTGTTGGATGTTCTTCCCATAATGATCTCGTTCAGAAAAAGAGGAGTTCAGTTGATCCAGTAATCATCTTCCTTTTTCCTGGGAGGCTTTTCATTTTCATGTACCTCAAAATCCTTCCTGCGCCTTGACCTGCTCCACCCGGCATAACGTTTCCTCAATTCCCGCAGGGAATACCACCTTTTCAGGTAAACCAGTCCTACCAGCATCCCTCCCAGGTGAGCGATGTGGGAAACAGCGCTGCCCTGGTCGGAAAGGGCCATCATAAAGGTTATGACACCCAGCACACCAACGAAGTATTTAACCTTGACCGGAAAGAGGAAGTAGAGGTAGACATGCCTTTCGGGAAAAATCAGCCCATACGCCAGAAGGATTCCGTAAATGGCACCGCTGGCCCCGATAGTCGGGATTCCTGATCCCGGATCGGCAAGGACCGACAGCACTCCGGCTCCTATACCTGTAATAAAAAAATAGCGGCTGAAGCTGCGCCTCCCCCATCGTCTCTCCAGTTCAGTCCCGAACATCCATAGAGCAAACATGTTAAAAAACAGGTGCCAGAAATCAGCATGCAGGAACAGGTAGGTGCCCAGCTGCCAGAAGTAGAGCTTTCCCAATACGGCTGAAGGCACAAGCCCGAGAGTGGTTATGAATCCGTAACCTCCGCCTCCGATTCTCGACAAAAACTGCCAGATAAACACCAGGACATTAATGATTACCAGGTATTTCACCGTAGGGCTGATACGGGGTCCGAAACTTAAGCGGTAACCGGAATATTGATTCATACTGCTGACAGCTATCCAGAAGCCGGCCGGAGAAACTGAAGGGAGAGCAAGCATAACCGGCAGCTCACTGATCTTCTCCGGACAACCTCTTCTGGAGTAATCTATTATTTAAATATCTGGAGGAGACTAAAGGCCCAGCTCGGACCGGATCGCGGCGGCCTTATCGAGTCTTTCCCAGGTAAATTCATCAAGTTCACGGCCAAAATGGCCATAAGCCGCTGTTTTCCTGAAAATCGGCCTGCGCAGCTGCAGGGATTCAATGATTCCGGCCGGGTTCAGCTGAAAATGGCCTCTGATAACATCCTCGATTCGTGACTCGTCAATCACGCCCGTGCCAAAGGTGTCGGCCATAACGGAAACAGGTTCCGGAACCCCGATGGCATATGCCAGCTGCACGGCCATTTTGTCGGCAACGCCTGCGGCTACAAGATTCTTGGCGATATGCCTGGCCATGTAGCAGGCTGACCTGTCCACTTTCGAGGGATCCTTGCCTGAGAAGGCTCCGCCCCCGTGGCTGCCGACCCCCCCATAGGTGTCAACGATTATCTTACGGCCGGTCAGTCCGCAGTCGCCCTGGGGCCCGCCAGTGACGAACCTGCCGGTGGGATTGATGAAAACCTTGGTGTTTTCATCAATGAGCTCAGGCGGCAGGGTTGGATCTATAACCATTTTCCTGATGCCTTCATGCAGGTCGCTATTGGAAATATCGGCACTGTGCTGGGTGGAAACAACCACGGCTTCAATTCGCACCGGCCTGTTCCCGTCATACTCTACGGTCACCTGCGATTTGCCGTCCGGCCGCAACCACTCCGCGCCCTGGTTCTTCCTGGCATCAGTCAGCCTTAAGGTCAGGGCGTGTGCCAGCTGAATGGAAAGAGGCATCAGCTCCCTGGTCTCGTTACAGGCATAACCGAACATCAGGCCCTGGTCTCCGGCTCCGCCTGTATCAACACCCTGGGCAATGTCAGGAGACTGGGTGTCAAGTGAAACCAGCACGCCGCAGGTATTGCAGTCAAACCCATATTCGCTCCGCGTGTACCCGATGTCCCTGACTACCCCCCTGGCAATCTTCTGGACGTCCAGTACGGCCTTGGTCGTAATCTCGCCTGCCACCAGAATAAACCCGGTGGTAATCATGGTTTCACATGCGACCCTCCCGGCGGGGTCCTCAGCCATGACCGCATCCAGAACCCCGTCTGAGATCTGGTCTGCTATTTTGTCGGGATGCCCTTCAGTAACCGATTCCGATGTGAAGAGGTATTTTCCATTGCGCGCCATATTTCCTCCTTAAAACTGTTCAAGCCGCAAACTAGTTGTTTAAATCATAGAACTTTTTCCGGTACGGGACAAAAAACAAACGGCCACAGGCAGGAAGAATCGGCTTGCTTGCACCTGTCCGGGCGATCTTTCCGCAATCATCCAATCATTTCATTCCGGTTAGTATACAGCTTTTTTTCCCGCCAATAAAAGCCGGAAGGGGCGGGAGCGGAAGGCCGGCAAACCAGGAGAGTTCAGAAGACCGGCCACACGTCCCTGCCCCCGGGGCGCCGGGGGACAGCCATCAGGACCATTCTTCCAGTCTCATTCTCCAGTAGTCCAGCTGTTTGCTGATTGATGCCAGCCCAGTTGACCCCGGAGCGGTCCTTTCCAGGACAATCTCAGGGACAAGCCTGCTGTAAACCTCGTTTCCGCATTCGGGAACATCTTCCTGAATTACCTCCAGCGGCAGGTCTTCAAGGCGGCAATCATTGGCAGCACAATGTTTTACAAGTTTCCCCACAATATTATGGGCCCTGCGAAAAGGAATCCCCAGGGAAACAAAATACTCTGCCAGTTCAGTTGCCATCATAAACCCATCTTCCAGGGAGTTCCTGGTTGCGGCGGTGTCCGGTTTCATGCCCTCGGCAGCTACGGCCATAACCTGCAGCGCTTCCTCAACAATTTCAGCAGCCTCAAACAGATGGGCCTTGTCCTGCTGCAGGTCGCGGTGATAGGAAGTGGGGAGGCCTTTCAGAAGGACAGCCGCGGCACTTGCATGCCCAATCACTGTTGCAGCTTTTCCCCTCGTCAATTCCAGAAGGTCGGGATTCTTCTTCTGCGGCATCATGCTGCTGCCGGTACAGACCTTGTCGGGAAGCTCTATCCAGCTGACGGCGGTACTGGCCATGTAGATCCAGTCCTCTGAAAAGCGGCTCAGATGAATCATGATCTGGGTGGCGATCTGCAGCATCTCCAGAAAAGCATCCCTTTCACCAACCACATCATAGCTGTTGTTGAAACTCCTGCTGAAACCAAGCTCATGCGCGGTAAAATCAGGATCAATGGCCAGGGATGTCCCGGACAGGGCTCCGGCCCCGAGGGGGGAGTAATCGTGCAGCTCAATAAAAAATTCAAGCCTTCGGAAATCTCGGTACAGCATTTCAGTGAGCCCAAGGAAATAATGCCCCCAGGACATCGGCTGCGCCGACTGCATGTGGGTCCAGGCTGGAAAAAGGTCTTTCTTGTGGTAATCAGCTTTTCCCACCATCACCCTTATCATCTCAATCAGCAGACTCTGCCAGAGACCGGCGGCATCCAGCATATAAAGCCTGGAGTCCAGCTGAACCTGGTCATTTCTGCTCCGGGCGGTATGAAGCTTTCCTCCAACTGCACCGGTCAATTCACCCAGCCGGCTCTCAATATTCATATGGATGTCTTCCAGTTCCTCCCTGAACTGGAAGGAACCTTCCCTGATTTCACCCTCAATCTTGTCGAGACCTTCCAGGATCAGGTCCGTTTCCCCTTCGGACAAGTGGCCGCATCTCCTCAGCATTGCGACATGAGCCCGGCTCCCCCTGATGTCGTAAAGGGCCAGTTTCCGGTCAGTGTCAAGGGAGCAGGTGTATTTTCTGACAAGAGGATCAGTTTCTCCCAGCCGGCCTGCCCAGAGGGCCCGGGATTCACTCTTTTTGTTGTTGCTTCCGCTGAAACTCATGGCTTTACCCCGCGTTGCTGATGTGCCGGCCGGACACCAGGTTCCTAATGAATGATAAAAACAGGAGCCGTGCAGGTGAAATTCGGACAATCCGTAATTCTCCGCAAAGGCATTCCGGAAGAATGATGATCAGGATTTCAGGACTTGGTTTCAGTCAGCCTGTCCCACAGCTCAGTCCTGGTTTTTTCCCGGTCTGCTTCCTCTGACATGACTATGAATACTGTATTCTCCCCGGCAACCGTACCCAGTATCTGGGGCATATCCAGGCTGTCCACCTCATAGGCGACCGCCGGTGCCAGGCCATTGGAAGTTTTCAAAACCAGCATTATGCCGCTTGCTTCACAGCTCAGTATCCTTATCCGGTCAGCAGGCCCTGACAAGGTATATTTGTAGTGGCCGTTGTCAGTAACTATTTTTATGACACCCAGTTCTTTCAAATCCCTTGAGAGCGTGGCCTGGGTAACATCCACCCCGGCCATCACCAGTCTGGCTTTCAAGTCTTCCTGGCTTGAAATGGTCTTCCGGCTGATCTGATCTATAATCTCCTGCTGTCGCCTGTGTTTATCTGACTGCATAACAAAATGAATGATAATACAAAAACATTGGCATTTGAAAGCAGGCGGAAAAGATTTTAGGCCTGATCAAACAGAATTACAGGGAGTTTAATTAATATCAGGTGCCGAAGCAGGCATCCGGGTCCCCGCATCCTCCAGTTCCGGAGCTCAACCAGGTTCGGGTCAGACCGGGTCAGGCCGGGGTACCGGAAATGATTTATGTTATCCTTTAAAAACGTAACACCTTGGAAAAACGGTCATTTCCAAGGATCCCGGCTGAGAAGCCCTCTGTTACCCGGGAGTTTTCCTCAGGGGTTTAAGATCATGTCATTTTTAAAAAAAATTTTCGGGCTTAAAAGACAATCCGGAAACAACTCGGAGTCACAGGAAAGTCTCCCGGCACACCGGAAAATTGATTACAGCAGGATCAGGATCACCTGCGAAAACCGGAATTCCAGATGGGTGAAGAAAAAGGTTCCCCGGAGAATTAAACACCTTCAGTCCCCGGACATTAGAATAATCGGCCAGGAAAAAGGGCCGGCCAGATAGCTGTCGACGAGACATCCTTTCCCTGTTAATATTGGATCCCATATGGACTTGTCTATCGTAGTTCCGATGTATGAGGAAGAAGAGAATGCCGCGCTCCTGCATGGGCGGATTTCAGCTGCCCTCAACGCCCTGGAAGAACTGGAAAGCGAAATCATCTATGTCAACGACGGGTCAAGGGACCAGACCCTGGAAAAACTCAAGGACATCGCCCTGGGAGACCCCAGGGTTACGGTGCTTGACCTGAGGCGGAACTACGGCCAGACAGCGGCCATGTCTGCCGGCTTTGACAGGGCCGCCGGGAATATCATCGTAGCCATGGATGGCGACCTTCAGAACGATCCTTCCGACATACCCATGCTGCTGGAGGAACTGGAAAAAGGCTTTGACGTAGTCAGCGGCTGGAGAAAGGAACGGAAGGATAATTCCCTCATGAGGACCTTCCCCTCCCGGATCGCCAACTGGCTGATCGGGCGGGTGACCGGGGTCAGGCTGCATGACTACGGCTGTTCCCTTAAGGCCTACCGGGCGGAAATCCTGAGGGACGTCAAGCTTTACGGGGAGATGCACAGGTTCATCCCGGCCCTGGCATCCTGGGCCGGGGCAAGGGTGACCGAGCTTCCAGTCAAGCATCACGCCCGGCAGTACGGAAAAGCAAAGTACGGAATCAACCGGACATTCAAGGTAATCCTGGACCTGATCACCGTAAAATTCCTGCTCTCTTTTTCCACCAGCCCCCTTCGGATGTTCGGGTCGGCCGGAGGGATTTCATCCCTGGCGGGGGGGCTGATTCTCCTAGTCCAGACCTGGAGAAGGCTTTTCATTGAAGGCTACACCCTGGCAGACAAGCCGATTGTCCTGGCAGGGGTGTTCCTGGTGCTGCTGGGAGTGCAGCTGGTCAGCTTCGGCCTGCTGGCTGAACTGGTCGTCAGGACCTACCACGAGAGCCAGGGGAAGCCGGTGTATGCGGTCAGGGGCGTCTATAACAGGCAAAAGGACTGAAACTGAGTGGCAGTAGATGCCTGCAAGCAGCTGAAAGCCCGATCTCCTCAGTTTCCGGCTGCAACCGGCTCAATATCAGGGGTTATTTCCCGCCACATCACGGTTTTCATGGGGAACATGCTCATTGCCATGCTGATCGATGTGCTGTCAAAGAAAAATCCACTGTTGCCGCTGATCCTGACATTGGGCACGCCGAACCCATACCCGCCGACCGATTCTTCGAGCTTTGCAATCAACATGCCCCCGGTTATGTCCTTGTTGGCCCCACTGATGTCGACTTCACCCTCACCGATCACCATGACGAGCCCGTTGAAGTCAAAGGCTCCGGAATAGTCCATTTCCCCTGTGACAATAAGGACTCCATGACCGGAACCGGAACCGGAAAGCTTCAGATCTCCGTCTACAAAAGTGATGGCCGGACTGCTTTCCGTCCCGAGTTCAGTCCTGCCTGCAAGGTGGGTATCACCGCTGTAGGAATAATCAGCCGTACTGGCAACGGCCCGGGTGAAATTGTAGAGGAAATTCGGATTCAGGACATTCCTGGCATCCGGGTCAGGGCTGTTCCTGATCAGGTCAGTGTCATCCCTGATCGAGGGCTCCGGGTATGCCCCGTAGTCCCCTTCAGCGCCTACGATATTTTTCTTCTGGTTCTTGTTATTCATTGAATCGTAAACCGACTGCGCGGCCTGATCCCCATCTCCTCCAGCTTCATCATCGTAAAAAACCGATACCCCTGGATGTTCTTCGTCTCCCGCTATATCAAAGGAATTTCCGCTGATCCGGATATCAATATCAGGCCCGGCAATGGAGAGAGGTGAGCCAAGGTTGAAACTTGTATCTCGCTTGACCATGGTTTCAATAATCGACACGGAATTCTTCACAAATCCCCCGTGCGATGTAATCTCGGAAAGAGGTGCCCGATGTACGCCGACAACCCGCAGGTATACGGTATAATCGGAGTCGAGGGTATCGTCACTGTCCCCATCATCATTGTCGCTAATCCTGGCAAAAAAGTAGCCAGGCCCCAGAATGGCCCCGGAGGGGGGAGTCAACAGGCCGGGAATGCTGATGGTCCCAATCGGTTCGGGGGGATTCAGATAATCGATATTCCGCGCATCCAATGGGTAAACGGGATTCCTGTATGGAGGGATCCCTCCTGCTGCCGCTGCCGAATTGATGTATTCGGGAATATCCGTGCTCGTGGTGAGCAGGGTTGTCAGGTCCTGTCCCTGCAGGGTCCCCTTCATCAGGTTATAGCCTCCATCGGCAATCGCAAAGGCCCTCTGGTGGCTTTCATACTCCCGACCCGCTGAAAACTCGGTAAGGCTGAACATCGTCAGGCCGAGTCCCAGGACTGTCAGAAACAGGGAGATTATGATCGCGAATATCAGGGCCATGCCTTTCTCGCTCTTGGTGTGCTCTTGTACTTTCATGGACGAATTCCCGTTGTTTAATAAAGGGAGGCTGTTTTACTGCGGACAAACACCTCGGATGTCAGGCTGACAGCGTTGCGTTGTCCGGTCTGTTGGTCACTGTTTTCAGTTTTACCGGTTATATTGATTTTCACAAGGGAAATGTCCTCGTCGACTGTAGTGGGAGTGCCTGAAGCGTCAAAATATGAAAGGCTGAAATCAGTAATATTCTGGGCCAGCACTGATTCCCCGTAACCCATATCCATAAACAGCTCTTCACTGTTCGAATCATGTCGGAAGGTGACAATTTCGCCGATGCTGGTCAAGGTCCCGTCAGGATCACCGGTAGACTCCATGGGATCTCCCGTCACGCTGGGTACACTGCCGGTCAGGTCACTGGCAATCTGGACATAACCGCTGCCGAGGCTGGAAACAGCCGGCACACTCAACGCCTCCAGGGGATCGCTTCCGGCCTGGCGGACCACCCGAACCACCTGGTCCATGGCAGCACGGATGTTATTCGAGGCTTCAGCGGCTTCAGTCTGGGCCGTGTAGACGAACTGGCTCTGATAAAGCATGCTGATGGCGGCACCCGAAACAACAGTCAGGACCGCTACTGTTATCAACAATTCAATCAGTGAAAATCCGGCGTTTTTTTTAATCATGGCGCCAGCACCGATGTAATGGTCAAGGGATTGATGTTCACATCATAACCGCTTTCACCGTCAGTCTGATCTGATTGATAAGACATTGGGCTGATTGACAGGGTAACTTGTTTCTGGCCTCCCGACAAGTTGATGATATCCCAGCTCAGGTCAAAATAAATTGAATTCTGGGTGTCATGTTCACTTGTCTCTATCATCACGGTCTCCGGGCCGTGAGAGCCGGGCGCAAGATCAGCAGGCAAGGTTCCGGTCACGAGGGAATGGCTGAATTGGGCCTTTAATGATTCCATCTTTGCCTGGGCAAGCTCGATCGACTTCACGTCTGATTCAGTGTTTTCGTGCAGAGTGATGCTGACCACCATCAACTGGGCCAGCATCAGGAGGCCGGTGGTGATTATGATAATCGCCACGATGGTCTCTATCAGCGTGAATCCTTCCTGCCTGCAACTCTCAGTATGTTTCATTATAGGCCCTGATGCTCCCGATCTGGACATGGCCCGACCTGTTGATGGTCAGGGCGCAGGTACTCCCGGATGTTGATACCAAAACGATGTTGCCTCCGGTGGAATGCCCCCGAGCAAAAAACCGAATCGGCGTTGCAGAGAAATTCCCGAGATTAATCCCCGGGTCAAGCTGCTTGGCGCTTCTCGGAGGGTTCAAGGGATCAGCCACGTCAATAATCTGATATGTATTCTCGCTGGCATCAAACTGAATTTCATAGGTCGCGTTCCTTGATATGGCCAGGGTCCTGGCCAGATTAAGTTCCGCTGCCAGGTTGTCCCTGGTAGTGAGCATTCTGTCCCCGGCCAGCCCCGTCTGAAGCTGGGGCACAGCCATGGCCACAACCACCCCTAACAGTCCCACGATTATCAACAGTTCAATTAACGAAAATCCCTTTAGGTTCTTATGCATTCTTGTTTCCACACTTCATTGCTCCATGTGGCTTCTATTATATACCCTCTATCCAACTCTATTACCCCCGGACGGAGTTTATCCACCCCCGGCCGCAAGTTCGGCCGAAACAGACGGCTCAATGTCAGGGGTTATCTCCCTCCACATAATGGTCTTCAGCGGCAAAAGATTGATAGCCATCCTGATTGAATCACTGTCAAAAACAAAGTTGCTGTCCCCGGATATGCTGACATGGGGGATACCCATCTCATAGCCGCCTTCCTCAAGCGCAAGAAGCTTCGTCACCAGTATGCCTCCCGTAATATTCTTGTTAGCCCCTCCAAGGCTGATATCCCCTTCACCGAGGACCAGGATAAGTCCATTGAAGTCAAATTCTCCCTGGTAAGCAAGGCTGCCAGTAACCACCAGAACACCCGTACCGCCTCCACCTCCGGAAAGACTCAGATCCCCCTCCACAAAGGTGACCTCCGGGTTTTCGGTGGTTCCCAGTACAACATTCTCACCCGAAAGAGAGGTGCCTCCTTCATAGGTGGTGTCAGCGGCCATTGACAGGAGCTTGACAAAGTTACCAAGAAAATTGGGGTCCAACACGTTCTGGGCATCCGGATTAGGGCTGTATTTTATTGCATTGGTGTCGTCACGGACCGAGGGCGCCGGAGCAGGACCGAAGTCACCTTCCGCACCCGTTATTCTGCTCGCCTGGTGCTCGTTACCTGATACTGCTTCAAAAATTGACTGGAGGCTGTCAGGCGCACCGCTCAGCGAGGCACTGTCATTGAATACCGAAATTCCGGGGTTATTCTCGTCACCCAGAATATCAAAATCAGCACCATTAAAAACAATATCCACATCCGGCCCTGAGATGGACAGAGGTGCTCCCAGGTCGAAACTGAAATCCCTCTTGAGCATGCCCTCAATCGTGGTCACGGAATTCTTGACAGTCCCGCCATGCGATGCTATCTCGGCAAGGGGCCCCGGATGAACACCGGTCACCCGCAGGAAGATCGTGTAATCGGAATCAATTTCAGGATCATTGTCACCGTCAAGATTGTCACTGATCCGGGCAAAAAAGTAACCTGATCCCATCGGACTCCCGGAGACCGGGGTCAGCAATCCCGGAATCCTGATATAACCGACCGGTTCCGGAGGGTTCCGGTAATCGATATTCCGGGCGTCAACCGGGTATATAGGATCCCGCAAGGGAGCAGTGTCAGAAGCCGCGTGATCGATTTCTATATACTCCGGCACTGTGTTGTAGGTTCCCAATAAAACCGTCAGGTCCTGGCCGCGCAGGGAGTCCTTTATCAGGTTAAATCCCCCGTCAGCGACAGCAAAAGCCCGTGTATGGCTTTCACTTTCGTTGCCTATTGAAAAATTCTTCAGGCTGAACATGGTCAGGCCCAGACCAAGTACTATCAGAAACAAGGAAATGATGATTGAAAACAACAGGGCCATTCCTTTTTCGCCCCTCTTATCCATTCTCCCCTCCATGGCCTTACCCTTCTTGCTTCGGTTGTCCAGCCTCAATCAGTACCCAGCCCGGACAATGATCAGGACACCGGCGACTCCCGAGACACAGTGAGAGGTCTGTAAGTCGAGGTTCTCAGATAACTCCTGAGCAAAAAACAGTTTACGCCTGATTGTTGCATACTGATGTGAACAGAATCACAAAATCCAGGAATTCAGGACATGATCTGAGAGTTTTTGCACACCTGGCGCCTGAACATTGGTCCGATCACGTCAGGAGGATAGCTGCCGCAGAGGAACAAAGTATGCAAATTCTAACAGCAAAGTGGAGGCAAACTGGAGGTGTCTAAATACGAGGCCCGGTATTATTGTTATGCGAAATTGCTGTAAGTTGTTGATTTTAAATGGTGCGAAAGGGGGGACTCGAACCCCCACGCCCTTTCGGGCACCAGATCCTAAATCTGGCGCGTCTTCCAGTTCCG
>CAZOGT010000046.1:0-13797 GCA_964579015.1 uncultured Acidobacteriota bacterium
CTGCACCAGAACTCGATCACCTAAGGGTTTTAAGCTCATACCTTGTATCTCCTTTGAATTTAAACAATATTGATATTAATCATTGTCAGTCCGTATCGGCTTCAACAGGACTGGAAATAAAACTTTATTTCATGAACAATATTCAGGATAGCCTTTAGATAAGATCGGGTTTCCCGCCTGTCAAGGAAGGATGGGGTAAAAAATGAAATTTCTAAGGAAATCTTGATTTAATACCGGGACGGAATCGGCAAACAGGATAATTTTAATTCTCCATCGTCGGTCTTGCTCCATATTCACGAGCCATTTTTTGGTAATCCCGGGCCTCTTCTCTCTTTCCTCTCTTCCGGAAACCCTTTTCCAGGATCAGGCATTTCCCGGACAGCTCTTGTGAAGCCCGGAGTTTTTGCCACGGGGTAAGCCCGCCGCCTGAAATGATTTCCGCCAGGGCCCTAACCCGAAAACGGTCCATTCCCCAGTATTTTCTGGAAAGCTGATCGGGGTGTCCCCCGTATTTCCTGAGCAGTTCCTCATCCAGAAAAAGAACGGGATACCTGGAGGCCATCCTTAGCCAGAGTTCATAATCTTCGCAAACCGGAAAGCTCTCTTTAAAGACCCCTGTTTGCTCAAGGATTCTCCTGTGAAGCAGAATCGAGCTGGGACTGATCACGCACAACGGCAGGCAATAGTCGAAAATCCATCCGCCGTATTTCCTATGTTTGTTTTTCTGGTTGACCCGCTTTCCTTTTCTTATCCATATCTCATTGCTGTGGACTGCCAGGTATCCGGGATTCTCTTCCAGGGCTTCAATCTGCCTTTCCAGCTTTGACGGCTCCCATTCATCATCACTGTCCAGAAAGGCCATGTAGGTGCCGGCTGCATTTTTTATGCCCAGGTTACGGGCGCTGCTTACTCCCCGGTTAGGCTGGAAGAAATGTCTGAATCTAGGGTCTTCGACGGATAAAAGGTATTCCCGGGTACCGTCTGTTGACCCGTCATCAACGATGATCAGTTCGAAATCCCTGAAGGTCTGCCTGAGGACGGATTCCGTCGCCCTGGGGAGGTAATCAGCCCTGTTAAACGCTGGGATTATGACGCTCACCAGGGGATTTGAAGTGGATGGCGGAGAAGGGGGGCCTGTCACTTTTCCGGGGTGTGGGGGCTTTCAGGGGAGGATTTTTCAGAGGAATCCTGTTCCTCCCGGGATAACATTTTCTGTTCTTTTTTCATGTTTTTGTTCCTGTACATGTTGCGGTCTGCTGTTACCAGGAGGACTTCAGGACTGGACCCGTCTTTAGGGTAGGAGGCGGAGCCGATACTGATTCCCACTTTCAGGGGGTCTCCGTTTGAGGCCTTGAAAGTGGTGCCGGAAAATATTGAGTTAATACGGTCCATGGTAAGGGCCGTAGCATCAGTACCCACTCCTGGCAATACAGCCAGAAATTCATCTCCTCCATACCTGATGCAGATATCCGATTTGCGAAACTGTTCCTTCAGGAGATCGCTTATTTCTATCAGGATCCGGTCCCCTTCCTTGTGACCGTATATATCGTTGACCATCTTAAAGTTATCCAGGTCCATCATCAGCAGGTTGATCGGATAGTTCAGGCGTTGGGCCCTGTGTATTTCGTTGTCGATCGAGGCGTTGAAAAAACGGATATTCGGCAGCCCTGTAAGCGAGTCAGTGAAGGCGTCTTCGCGGGTCTCGCTATGGATAATTGAATTGTTTATGGCCCGGGAGGCATGTTCCGCGATGGTTGTCATCAGCCTGAGGTGCTGAGTGGTATAGAAACCTTTTTTCCCCGAATAAATGGAGAGAACACCTATCAATACCGGGCCGACCGAAGCCTGGGGTCCCTTAATCTCTTCACTGAACATCATGGGTACAACCAGGCAGTCCTTCAGGTCCTTGATCCCCCTCCCGGCGGGCAGGTCAGGTTCAGGGGAGATCCCGTAACGGGGCCTGAAATCGAGGGCCACCATGCCGGAAATGCCTTCCCCGACAGGGGTGGAGATATTGCCCATCTGGGAGCTGTATTTTCCGGCGGCATGATGAACCTTGATGTTCTGGCGCTCGCTGTCATACCTGTAAATAACGCATGTAGTGTAGGGAACAAACCGTTCAATCCAGGTTGCCAGGATACTGAATGTCTCTTCCAGGCTGAGTGTTTTCACCATGTTCCTGGTGATCTCAAACTCTGCCTGCATTTCCCGATGGGGAAACGATATGCTGTTAAAGATTGAGTTAGGATCCGAGTTTGGCTCCCCGCTCCCGGAAACCAGCTTTTTCTTTACCTCTTCCATTACGGTGAATCCATCACCATCAGTGGCTCTGGAGACAATTTTTTCAATCTCTGCGAATCTGGAATCGAAGACTTCGACAATCGAAGGATCATAAGACGTTCCGGAACCTTCCAGGATGATATTCCTGGCGCGGGCCACATCAAGGGCAGGGCGAAAAGGCCTTGATGAGCGCAGGGATACATAGGCATCAGCAACCGCCAGGATTCGTGCTTCAAGAGGAATTTTTTTGCCTGCTATTTGAAAAGGGTAGCCGGTCCCGTCCCACCGTTCGTGGTGGTGCTTGACGCAGCGGGAAATATTTTCTGGAAAAGGGACGGTTTCCAGAATGTCAGCTCCGATTTCCGCGTGTCTTCGCATTATGGAGATCTCGTCCTCGGCCAGCCTCCCCGGCTTATTCAGGATTCCTTCAGGAACCGCCAGTTTTCCAAGGTCATGCAGCAAAGCGGAAAAAGCCATCTCTTCAGGATTGATTTTGCCGTAATCCGGATGGTTTGCTGCCAGTGCCATGGCCACATCCTGAACCTTGAGGATATTTCCGTATTCTGTCTGCTCCTTGGCGTCAATTGCCATTGAAATGGTGGTTATCGTGGAGCGGAAGAAATCTCCCAGTTCCCGCAGGCATTTATGTGCCTGCTCCCTGCTTCGGAGATTGTGCAGGTAAGAGTAAACAGCAAGGAGAAAAAACTCGAAAGGGAGAATAAACGCCAAAAAATACCAGAGCAGCAGGGTGTTGTTATTTTTGTAAGACAGGATGCCCAGCAATCCGAGCAAGGCTATTGAAACCACCAGCGTCAGCAGGATCAGACTGCGAAACAATCGCAGGTCTTTACCCGGATCGTCCAGTGTTCCCGGTTTGAATAATTGCAGGATGTTATTGTGTTTCAAAAATTATTATCTCGGAACAGGAAACCTAACCAAGCGGGACTATCCGCAACAGATGAAAGCATTTTTCTCTTTTACGGCTTTCTTTAATTCTACTTTTTTTCCCGCTGGACCTGAAGCATAAAATTCAGGTGTTCGTCCAAAACATCATTGTCGGCGATAAATAAGGCCTGTTTTAATTGAAAGATAACGGTAATTACTCTATTCAGGCAAGTTTCTCAGTATGAAACCGGGCCAATTGATATAATATTTTTTACTAAATTGTTTTTTTTTGAATAGAACATGCCTGGAGTACTGCTCCAGGCGGGAATAGTGGAGGTTTGAAATTATGGATCGCAGAAATTTTATCAAAACCGGGGCCGTAAGCATCGGCGCCCTGACCCTGGCGAGAGACGTATCTTTGTTTGGTTCAACGGATGCCAAAATGAGCATCATCAAGTATGGTTCATCCCCGACAGACGAAGCCGGCATTGCTAAAGAGGCTGAAGAACTTACCCGGAAGGCCGTTGAAGCCCTGGGCGGAATGGGAAGGTTTGTTTCCAGCGGTGAGACCGTCTGTGTCAAGCCCAATATAGCCTGGAACAGGACCCCAGACATGGCGGCTACTACCAATCCTGATGCAGTCGCGGCTGTTGTCAGGATGTGCCTTGATGCCGGCGCCTCCAAGGTGCTGGTGTTGGACAACACCTGCCACAAGGCTGAACAGTGCTATCCGAGATCAGGCATCCAGGCTGCTGCCGAAAAGGCCGGCGCCGAGGTTATCCTCCCCAGCAGGAGAAGTTTCCGGAACACCAGGCTGACCGGTGCCCAGGTCATTAAGGAATGGGAGCTCTTCACCGATATCCTGGACGCCGACAAACTCATCAATATGCCTATCGCCAAACACCATGGCCTGAGCAAGCTGACACTGAGCATGAAGAATCTCATGGGATGCTGCGGCGGCAACCGCAACCGTTTCCACCAGAACCTCGGCGGAGTCCTGGCTGACCTGGCCGGGTTTTTCAAGCCTGACCTGGTGGTCATGGACGCCATCAGGATAATGACCGCCAATGGTCCGATCGGCGGGAACCTGGCGGACGTAGCCCGCAGGGATACAGTCATTGCCGGAGTGGACCAGGTGGCGATTGATGCCTTTGGCGCAACCCTTTTCGACCTGGATCCGCTGGAAATAGACAACATTGTGGAGGCTGAAAAGAGAGGCCTCGGCACTTCTGACTATGCTTCCCTTACACCTGTAATTCAGACCGTTTAGGGGGAGGATAGTAAATGAACGCTCAAGCGAAGAAAGTTAAGGGCAGGAACATGTGGGTGGTGCGGCTCAGGCAGGCCTCCCAGGTGTTTTTTGTTCTGCTGTTTTTCTACCTCCTGATTGTAACTGCCTATTATCCGATCAACCAGACCGGTGGGCCTGTTTCAATTTTCTTTGAGTTTGACCCTCTGGTGCTGCTGAGCACCTGGCTGGCCGGTTCCGTCCTGCCCGCAGCCTTGTTCCTGTCGCTGATCGTGGTTCTGGTAACCCTGGTCTTCGGGAGGTGGTTTTGTGGATGGGTATGCCCGCTCGGTGCATTGAACCAGTTTTTCAGCAGCCTGACCCTCCGGAAACCCAAGGACCGGATCGCGCTGGGGGCTTTCACTCCTCACCTGAGATGGAAGTACTATCTTTTGTTTGCGCTCCTCGGTTCAGCCCTGGTGGGGATGAACCTGATCGGATGGTTTGATCCCTTCTCAATCCTGACCAAGGGTATGGGACTGGTGGTGTATCCCCTGGTAAGCCTGGGCCTGGTTGATTTTTTTGACTGGATTTATGCTGCTGATCCTGGCATCGGGCCGGCAAAGCTGACTCTGGTAACTGAACCTGTTTACGGTTTTCTGCAGGATCATTTTTTGCCTGCTGAACAGCAATATTATTGGGGTTCCTTCCTGCTTGGTGCTGTATTAATCACCATACTTCTCCTGAACCTGGTCCGGATGAGATTCTGGTGCCGGTATATCTGCCCCCTTGGCGCTCTTCTTGGCATAATCGGCCGCAATCCGATTGTCCGCCTGGTCAGGGATGAAGAAACCTGCACTGATTGCGGCCTATGCGTGGCTGAATGCCCGGGCGCAGCCAATCCTGACAGCAAAAGCTGGAAACCCTCTGAGTGCTACTACTGCTGGTCCTGCAGTTCAGGGTGTATTGAGCGGGGAATCACGTTTGAGATTGCCGCTTCTTCTCCCGGGGCCGCAGCTGAGAAGGCCGTAAGCTGGTTCAAGGACAACCCCGTGTCCAGGCATGTCAGGGACTGGTTCAAGCCCCCTCGCCGCCAGCGGATCGGAATGGACCGCAGGGCAGTGCTGGGAGCCGGCCTGGTTGGTTTAACCACAGGATTAATGGCCGGCGTTAACCCAGTGGTAGGGCAGAAGCGGTACAGCCCCTCTCTTATCAGGCCCCCCGGGTCCCTGGGGGAGGACGAATTCCTGGCAGCCTGCGTACGCTGCGGGGAGTGCATGAAGGTTTGTCCGACCAATGCCATTCATCCCGCCAGGTTCGAAGCTGGGCCGATCGGCCTGTGGACCCCGGTCATCAATTATGAGGCTGGTTACTGCGAATATGAATGCACCCTCTGCACCCAGGTGTGTCCAACTGACGCAATCAAACTCCTGACCGTGCCGGAGAAGCAGGAAACCAAGATAGGCATGGCCATGTTTGACCGGAGCCGCTGCCTGCCGTGGGCCTATGCCCGTTCCTGCATCGTCTGCGAGGAGCATTGCCCGCTCCCGGAAAAAGCCATATACTTCGAGGAAGTTGAGGTCCTGGACGAGTACCATGAGCCTGTGATGCTCAAACAGCCCAAGGTAAATGCTGATCTTTGTATTGGCTGCGGGGCCTGCGAGCATAGCTGCGTTTACCAGGACAAGCCGGCGATCAGGGTCCACTCAGCCGGTGAATCAAGGCACTTTGACAACCAGGTGTTTATATAAACAATCTGACTGGGTGCCGGGAGGTCACGTTTCGGCACCCATCGGTGATAACCCGCGTTTCTTGAGGATCATGTGCTGCCCCGGCAGCCGGTCCGCGGGAGTTATCCGGGTTAAGGGAGGGATAATCAGGTGAAGAGAAGAAGTTTCCTGAAAACCGGAGTTGCGGCTGCAGGGGCCGCAGGTATGTCGAGTTTCACTCCTTCCGCCCTGAATGCGGCTGGAACGGCTGCGAAGAATATCAGGCTTTCCCTGGCCGCCTATTCCGTGCGGCAGGCGTTGACCCAGGGTGATTATGATTTGTTCAAATTCCTTGACTGGTGTGCTGAACTGGACCTGGATGGTGCTGAACTCACGTCCTATTACTTCGAGGAAGGTTTTGATTCAGCCTACCTGCGGCGGCTCCGCAACCATGCGTTCCACAACGGCGTATCCATTTCAGGCACCGCCATCCGGAATGACTTCTGCAAGCCCGCTGGACCTGAAAAAGACAGGGAGATCGAGGCGGTCAGGAAGTGGATAGACTATGCTGCTGATCTCTGGGCTCCCCATGTCAGGATCTTTGCCGGAAATGCTCCCGATGACGCCAAAAAAGAAGATGCCATCCGCTGGACCGCCGAAGGGATAAAAGCGGTCCTTGATCACGCCGAGAAGCGGGGTGTAGTCCTTGGCCTGGAAAACCATGGCGGCATTACAGCTTTGCCTGAAGACCATCTGGCGATTTGCAAACTGGTGGGCAGGCATCCTTACTTCGGGGCTAACCTGGATACCGGGAATTACCGGCGTCATCCCTATGAAGACCTTAAGATCACGGCTCCATGGGCCGTTAATGTGCAGGTTAAAATCGAGGTCTTTGAAAACGGAAGGAAGGTCCTTGCCGACCTGTCGAAATTCAGGGACATCATCCTGGAGTCCGGATACAAGGGATGGGTGGCCCTGGAATATGAAGGCAGCGGAGACCCCTTCCAGGAATGCCCCATCTACCTTGAGAAGCTGAAAGACCTGTTTTCGGTTTAACCTCACGGTGAATGCCTGCTGGATAAAAAGCGAAGTAGCAGGGTAATAATATGCATATGGAACAGGAACATCTTTTGGAACTGGAGAAGGCGCGGGAGCTGCTGGAGCGCCCGGGCCTGGCAGCCCGGATAACCGACATGATCGGGGCCCCACTGGAAAAAAGCCTGAAAATGGTTCCGGCGAAATGGTCGGCCTCCATTGACAAGGCCGTGCGCCTGTCCCTGGAGAAGGCCCTGGCGATAGCGGTCCTCTCCCTCCATAAGAAAACCCCCGAAGGGGTCCGCAACCGGTCCCGATTCGATAAGTGGGCTGTCATTGCCACCGGTGCAGGCGGCGGAGCCATGGGCCTTCCCGGCCTGGTGGTTGAGCTGCCGATATCAACCGCCATGATGCTCAGGTCCATTGCTGATATAGCACACAGCCAGGGAGAAGACCTGGAGGACATGGAAGCCCGGCTGTCATGCCTGGAGGTGTTCGCCCTGGGAGGCAGGTCCAAACATGATGATGCCTCTGAAACCGGATATTTTGCTGTCAGGTCACTCCTGGCCAATTCCGTTACCGAGGCCGCCAAACACCTCGCCCAGAGAGGCATATCCCAGAAAGGGGCTCCGGCCATGGTCAGGTTGCTTTCAGCCATATCCTCACGTTTCGGAATAGTGGTTTCGGAAAAGGTGGCGGCCATGGCTGTTCCTGCTGTCGGAGCGGTCGGGGGCGCCATGGTCAACGGGGCCTTTATCACCCATTTCCAGAAGATCGCTGAAGGGCATTTTACGGTCAGGAAGCTGGAGCGGATCTATGGGCAGGAAGTAGTCCGGGAGGCTTATGAGAGGAAAGCCGGATCCGGCCTGTTGATTCAGGATTGAACATCCCGGGGCCCGACCTCGGGGCTCTTGAGATCAGGGCCGCAGCGCTCTGAAGCCCGCATTTCTTACGGCCCCAATCGTCGAATCCTGGATCATTTTTTCTTTGCCGTGAATTGATCGATCACCTCCCCGGTCACGGTTACAGCCCGGTAATGGAGGGCGTCTTCCTCGAGGTCAATTACCTGGAAGAGCTGGGTGTCGAGAGCCGTTTCCGCCATCAGGTGCAGGTAGCGTGGATTCTGCTCGTAGAATTTGGCGCCGCTGGAGGAGACCACGTAAACGGTGCCCTTTTCCCCGGCAGTGACTATTTCGCCATTTTTCAGGGGATAGGTTCTCCCGTATGTATGGTCGTGTCCCTGCAGGACCAGGTCCACCCCGTATGTGTCAATGAGGGGGAGAAACAGTTCCTGCAGTTCGGGATTGTCGCGGTCACTGCCGGTACTGTAAATCGGCTGGTGCATTCCTATCACGGTCCACCTGGAGGTGTTATCCTTTAGGACCTGCTCCAGCCAGTCTCTCTGCTCTTCGACCTTTTCATTATTGTTCAGCACAATCAGTTTCAGCCCCTGGTAATCGACCCAGTAGGCGGTTTCATCCAGACCTTCCGGCCCGTTCATTGGCAGGGTGTAGTGAGGCTTCCAGAGGGGAGTCAGTTCCCGGTTCAGGAGATTAGCACTGCGGGGATATTCATGGTTTCCGGCTGTCGGCATAATGTTTATTGACCTGAACATCCAGCTTCCGGCATTGAAAAAATCTCCGAATTCTTCATCGGAATCTCCGACATTGACCTGGTCTCCGCCGAAGAGCCAGAACAGGGCATCAGGCGCAGACTTCTGCGCTTGCCTGAAGATTCGAGGACAGTAGGACTGTACGCCGACCTGGGGATCACCCAGGTAGACAAAGGTAAAAGGCTTGAAGGCGTCTTCGGGGGTATTAAAACCTATCCATTCGCTCCAGTTTTCCTCTGACCCGACCCGGTAATAGTAAAGAGTGCCGGGCTCCAGGCCGCTGATAACAGCAGAATAGTGCCAGGCGGTCTGTCCGTTTCCGATCGCGACTTCCTTTTCCGAGGGAGAGAACTCCCTTGCGTGGTCTTCCAGGTCGACACTGGTCCTGGCCGGAGCAAGCTGCAGCAAAGGATTCTCAATCCTGGTAGCGCTTCTCCAGGTTACCGACTGTTCATGAGCGGGATCCTGAGCCGGATTGAGGATGATCCGTTCGGGCATTGCTGAAGAACCATCAGGATTTCCGGTTATGAATCCGGACAGGGGAAGAGAAAAAAGGATTAGAAAGGTTAATGCTGTTTTCTTTCTCATCATAACTGTCCATTATGCCTAAGTCGGGCTACAATAGGCAATAGGTTTTGCCTTGTCTCTTATCCTGGGATATTTGGAGGAATAGTAATGATGGAAAAGAAATTAACACTCGGGCTCATTGTCGGCAACAGGGGTTTTTTCCCGGATCATCTCGCGCGGAAGGGACGGGAGCAGATGATTGGGGTCCTGGAAAAAGCCGGAATAGAGGTGGTGGCGGTCAGCCCTGAAGATACCAAGTTCGGGGCTGTTGAAACCAGGGAGGAATCGAGGGTCTGTGCTGAACTTTTCAAGTCCCGGCAGGACGACATCGACGGTGTCATTGTGACGCTTCCCAATTTCGGAGAGGAGAGGGGCATTGCTGATGCCCTGCGCTGGTCAGGGCTGGATGTACCTGTATTGATCCAGGCTACGCCCGACAATCCGAAAGACATGTCGCTCCAGAACCGCGGGGACAGTTTCTGCGGAAAGATGTCCGCCTGCAACAACCTTACCCAGTACGGAATCCTCTATTCTCTCACCGGGCTGCATACCGTAGATCCGGATTCGGAGGATTTTGCGATTGACCTTGAATGGTTTTCCTCGGTCTGCAGGATTGTCAAAGGACTCAGCTGCCTGAGGGTCGGAGCCGTGGGCGCACGTCCGGCTGCCTTCAATACCGTCAGGTACAGTGAAAAACTGCTGGAAGATTCCGGGATATCCGTGGAAACCGTTGACCTCCTGGAAATCATGGGAAGGGCGAATAAACGGGCGGATAGTGATCCCGCGGTCAAGGCCAAGCTGGAGGCGATAAATGACTATACCCGGGTTTCCGGTGCCCCGGCTCCGGCCCTGGCAAAAATGGCCAAGCTTGGCACCGTGCTGGAAGAATGGATGGAAGAAACCCAGGTAACGGTTTCAGCGGTGCAGTGCTGGACCGCCATGGAGGAGTTTTACGGCGTGGTCCCCTGCACGGTGATGAGCATGATGAGCGAGCGGCTCTTCCCGAGCGCATGCGAGGTAGACGTCTGCGGTGCAGTGGCTATGTATGCCCTCCAGCTCGCTTCCGGTACTCCCAGCGCCCTGCTCGACTGGAACAATAACTATGGTTCAGACCCGGACAAGGCGGTCTGCTTTCACTGCAGCAACCTGCCCCGCAGTTTCTTTGATTCCACGGGGATGAAGTACCAGGCAATCATCGGGGGCAGCGTGGGGAACGATAATGCCTGGGGAACCATTGAAGGAAGGATCAAGCCGGGCCCGATGACCTTTGCCAGGATTTCCACTGACGACTATTCGGGGATTATTCGCGGTTACGTGGGAGAGGGGCGCTTTACCGAGGACCCGGTTGAGACCTTCGGAGGCTTCGGAGTAGTCGAGATTCCGGAGATGCAGGAACTCCTGCACTTTATCTGTGAGAATGGATTCGAGCACCATGTCGCGGCCAATCTATCCACTGCGGCTGACGCCTTTCATGAGGCAACCGTCAAATACATGGGATGGGATGTTTACCGGCATTAAACCTGCCTTAACCTGAAGCGGGAGCATTCCGTGGCTTTTCGGCTTCCCGGCAGGAAGGATTCGCCCTGGTCGTGAGGCGTCGGCCGTGATGTTTCACTGAGAAAGGAGAATTGAGCAATGGCTGTTGCAGCGGGAGTTGACTTCGGGACCCAGAGTGTAAGGGTTTCCATAGTGGACAGTGTCAAGGGGCGCCTGGGGTCAGGGGCAGCTGATTATCCGGTGAAGCGGAGCAGGAGCGATCCTGACTACGCCGTCCAGGCCCATGAGGATCATATGGAGGCCCTCACCATCGCCCTCGGGAAAGCCCTGGCGGCCTCGGGAGCGGTGCCTGGAGAGATAGTGTCGCTTGCGGTTGATACTACAGGGTCAACGGTAGTTCCGGTTGATGAGAAGCTGGAGCCTCTTGATGACTATTACCTCTGGTGCGACCACCGGTCCAAGAAAGAGGCAGCCCTGATTACCGAAAAAGCCCACCAGGAGGGCCTTGAGGCCATCAACTGGTATGGCGGAACCTATTCTTCAGAATGGGGTTTTGCCAAGGTCCTGCACTGGCTCAGGAACAATCCGGAAAAGCGGGAAAGGATGGCGACCGCGGTGGAGCACTGTGACATGGCGACTGCTGTTTTATGCGGCATCGATGACCCGGCGGAACTCCCTCGCGGAGTCTGCTCCATGGGTCATAAATGGATGTGGAACGCTGACCTGGGAGGACTGCCTCCTGCTGAATTCCTGGACAGCCTGGACCCCCTGATGCAAGGGATCCGGGATAAATTATCCGGATGCTATGCCCCTTCGGACCAGGTAGCTGGAAAACTGTGCGATGAATGGGCTGAAAAGCTTGGCCTGAAGCCGGGAATTCCGATTCCCATTGGAGCTATTGATGCCCACTGGGATGCTATTGGCGCGGGAATTCGTGTCGGAGACATTGTCAATGTCGTCGGAACCTCCACCTGCATCATGGCCATTGTCAAGGAGGGGGGCATGATTCCCGGTGTCTGCGGGGTGGTCAGGGGATCCATCCATCCCGGTTATTACGTGATCGAGGCCGGCCTGGCCGCAGTCGGAGACATATTTGAGGCGATTGCCCGCAGGTCCGGCAGCTCTCCGGCGGAACTTGCCTCGCGGACCGGGGATTTCAGGGCCGGACAGACCGGGCTGCTGCGCCTGACCTGGGATAACGGTGACCGGAACGTCCTGGTTAACCCGGATCTTGGCGGAATAACCCTGGGCTGGAACCTGACTCACCAGCCCGAGGATGAGTTCTTCGCGGCTATTGAGGGGACCGCCCTCCACAGCCGCATCATTATCGAAAGGATGGTTGAATACGGGGTGCCGGTCTCCAGGGTAATCAACGGCGGAGGCATTCCCCAGAAGAATGAGGTGCTGAACCAGGTATACGCCAACGTTTTTAATAGACCGGTCCTGGTTCCAACCAGGGAGGTGACCAGCCTCGGCTCGGCGATTTTTGCCTTTCTGGCGGCAGGGGTGTTTGATTCAGTTGAGTCCGCCCAGAAAGCGCTTTGCCCTGGATTCCGAATTGTTGAACCGGTACCGGAAGCAGCAGCTGTCTATGACCGGGTTTATGAACTGTACAAAAAGGTCTATTTCAGCTTTGGGGACCCGGATGCTGATACATCTGGGTTGTCAGGGGTTCTTCCGGAGTTGAGAAGGATAGCTGAAGAAAACGTATAAATTGATTGATTTTTAAGGAGTATGGATGCGGAAGATTATTGTATTGATGTTTTGTTGTTTGGCGCTGGCAGGCGTGTCGGGATGCAGCAGTTCCGGTTCAGCTGAGGCCCGCAAGTCTGAAATGATGGTGGATGCGCCGGCGGAAGAGGTCCCGGGATGGATAAGCCTTTTTGACGGGATATCCCTGGATGGATGGGAAAAGACCAATTTTGGAGGACAGGGAAGTGTCTCCGTTTCGAATGGTACCATCACCATGCAGTGGGGCGAAGTCCTGACGGGAATTACCTATACCGGCGATTTTCCGGTTGTTGATTACGAGATACACCTGGAAGCGATGAAGCTCCAGGGGAATGATTTTTTCTGCGGGCTGACCTTTCCCATCGAGGACAGCCATGCCACTTTGATCAACGGGGGATGGGTAGGGACTGTAACCGGCATAACCTCGATCATGGGGATGGATGCATCGGGAAACGAAACCACCACCATCAGGAAATACGAACCGAACCAGTGGTACGAAGTACGGCTGAGGGTTACAGAGGACCGCCTTACCGCCTGGCTGGACGGGGAGGTCATCGTTGACATGGACACTGAGGGAGCGGAGTTTGATACCCGGGCTGAAGTAAGCCTTTCCAGGCCGCTCGGTATTGCCGCCTACCAGACCAGTACAGCCCTTCGGAATATCCGTTACCGCACGCTTGAAGAGTCCCTGCCCGAAGGACTTGAAGACTGACAGCCAGGAATTGATTTTTTATTGAGATGAAAGGGGAAAACATGAGGATGCCTGGTTTTTTTCTGGTCTTTTTGTTGTCTTTTGGATTGGCCGGAGCCGCTGAAAAGCAGAAGGTCATCCTGGATTGTGACCTGGGTGATGATATTGATGACGCCTTCGCCGTAGGACTGCTCCTGGCAAGCCCTGAGTTTGAGGTGCTGGGACTGGTCATGGATTACGGGGACACCGGGAAGCGTGCGGAGGTTGCCGGCCGGATGCTCCATGAAACAGGAAGAGAGGATATTCCGGTAGTCGTCGGCAGGAAAACCGGAGAGGGGAATGCCCCCCAGTTGAGCTGGGGGAGCGGTTTTGACAGGGTTAAGCCCGTAGAGGAGAAAGCAGCGGACTTCATTATCCGGAATTTGAAGGAGCATCCCGGCGAAGTGATACTTTTTACGGTCGGCCCGGTGCCCAATATGCAGGACGTGATGGAAAAGGACCCGGAAGCCCTTAAGTTGGCAAAACGTGTTGTTTCGATGTTCGGATCATTCTACATGGGGTA
>CAZOGT010000047.1:0-13785 GCA_964579015.1 uncultured Acidobacteriota bacterium
TGCGGCAGACCCTGCTGAGCCAGGACCAGACCATCAGGGGCGCGGTGAACCTGGATCCGGATGACCTGGCCGGGAATGCCGAGATATCTGCCTCCAGTGCTGTTTCAGGTTCCCGGCCCGGGAATATCAAAGACGGAGCGGTCCGCGACAAGGAGGGTGAAAAATCACACCGCTGGCAGTCGGAAATGGGGAATTCCGCGCCGTGGATCAGGCTTGAATGGGAGCAGCCGGTGACAGCCCGCGAAGTCCGGATTACCTTCGACACCGGATTCCATCGAGAACTTACCCTTTCCGGCTCGGATTCCGTTACCAGCCATACCATACGTGCGCCCCAGCCGGAAACAGTGAAGGACTACCGGATTTCAGCAACCGGAAAAAATGGAGAAACCGTGGCACTTGGCTCCATACGGAACAACTACCAGCGCCAGCGGAAACACCTCTTCCGTCCCATTGAAATCAAGGCCCTGACCCTCCACATTGAAGCTACCAACGGTTCGGACAAAGCCTCCATATACGAGGTCAGGGTTTATTGATCCTCAATATTGACACCTCTTTCCGTGAGAACCCGCCTTGCCGTATGAAGAACAATCGGCTGATCAGGATGAATTGTCTCCATTTCCTCGAAGCAGGCCCGACAGACCTCCTCATAACCGGCATCAATCCCCATTCCGGAAAGGATGATCCTGGCATAGCGAATGGTGCGGTCAATCAGCTTGTTGTTGCTGGAACGAAGCCAGGTCATCAGGTTGCCTTCATACCTTCCAAGCCTTCCCATTACCAAGGTAGAATGCATATTCAACAGCATCTTAATAATTATATGTTTAGATAAAACATCAAGTCCTGAAACTTCCAGGGCCTGACGATTATGGTTCACTTCCAGGATCACTGCACCACCCTGTCCCCGGATAGAAAAAGTGAAGTGCCGTGCATCCGGCAAATAGGACTTCCGAAGCTCCACTATGTTCCGGCTGAAATCGTGCCCGTAAAGCCGGGAGGTATTGATGGCGCCCTTCAGTTCAGGCCATTCCACGGTCCTGGGATCACGGCCCAGCAGCATCCGGTATCCTTCCCGGGAACTGGAAGCTTCCGGCAGGACCAGGTGACAGAGGCATGGGTTGAAATTCTCTTTTCCCCGGTCCTGCTGGTTTTCAAAGGGATAAAGGCTGAAAGTAGGAGCTCTTTCGGTCGTATCCGTCAGAATGGTGATTGCAAAATCCTCTCCGGCTTCGTAAAACAGGTAATCTCCGCGGCTGTAGATTCGACTCTCCTCCACGGTAAAAGGGGCAAGAATCCCGCAATCAAGTGCAGAATAGCAGTTATAAAGGTTTGCGAAGGAATCCCTTATTGACTCCGGGGTCCGGTAAAGAAGCGCCAGTCCTGCGGCCAGCATCTGAATGGTCGTGGCCTGCATGCGGGTCGAGCCGGAAAGGGCCATAGGACCAACAGTCAGGTTCATCTTCCTGACCCGTTCGGATTCAATGATCATCCTGGATCTTTCCACATTGGCACACAGCACTTTATCGGGATTACAGTAGATAAAATAAGGTCGGCGCCTCGATAACTCGACAGCCTTCCAGGCCGTCCCGATAACAAAAGGGGTCTCTCCGCCTTCGGTTATGGCCAGTAACAGATCGTTTTCACTGAATCCCAGGTCCGCCAGCTGCCTTCCCCCATATTCTGTGAAATCTTCGAATTCCTCCACCGCCTTGATCAGCGCCAGATCCCCTCCGGCCATAAATCCGATCACCCGGTCCTTTAAATCATCCTCTTTCCTGAGGCTCCGCCAGATGGTTTCAAGGGCCAGGGCCAGGCGCCCGGTAGATCCGCAGCCGCTCATATAAATATTGCCACCGGTGTCCAGGGTATCGTGAATCTCAGCAGCCAGGGATTCAACCTCCGGGAGCTTGCCTTTCAGGACATCGAGCATCTGCATGTCAACCTCCTTCAGGATGCCCAATGCTCTCGGGAGTTCCTCAACCGACTGCCGCGAAAGATCGACAGTGGCGGGATGGGGTTTTTCGGTGGTAAGTTCCCCCAGCATGAACTGGTGGGCAATGCTCAGAAATGACTCAGATTTAGACCCTGGATCCATTTTCTTCATCTTGTTTGCGTCTCCTTCCACTGCGGTCCTGTTTATTTACTTTCTCTTACCTGAACAACCTTTTCCAGAGCACGCATCAATGCCTTGACTGTCCTGATTCTCCGAGGCTATTTCCTTTTCGGGGTTGCTGCCAGGATGAATTCCGTGATTCTGGAGGGATTTGCCAGGCTGTGGGGATGATGGCCGATACCAGGTTTGGCGATCAGCTGGATATTTCCGCCATGCTCCCGGATTTTTCGGGCAAAGGGAATAGTGTTCTCCTCCGGGGGAACAACCGTGTCATCTTCCCCGTACACATGGAGCATCGGCTTGCCCGACTTGGCCAGAATCAGGGCATTATCGATCGGGCTTCCGACAAAGTTCTGAAGGTCTCCTTCATCCTCGAGCCCATATGCCTCCAGGCATCGCTTCCAGTCATCCCGGCTGCCCGCTCCTTTCCCCATGCCTCCGGGCCAGCTCCTGATATCCAGCACCGGTGCGTCAGCGTAAATGCAGGAGACCTTCTCCGGATTGGCCGCCGCCCAGTTGTAAACAGCCAGGCCTCCCCTGCTGAATCCTTCCAGGGCCACCTTGCACTGCAGGCCTCTCCTCAGCATGGCCATAAAGCACCTGGTGATCCTGTCCACGGCCTGCGGGCTTCCGTAAAGGCCGGATACATCGCAGTGAACAAGGTGAAAACCCCTCTCCAGCAGGGAAATGTCAACCTGCGGTTCATGCCCGAAGAACCTGGCCCTCAAGATCCAGGAATGGTCCGGATTGGCATACCTGGGAGCAACCACCTTCATCTCCAGCCCATCCATTTCAAATTCCACTCCCCTGAATCCATGAAAATTAAAGGCTTCGCCTTCAATCCCAAGCCTGCCGTGCAGGTCAAAGCCCGGATCAGTCCTCTGCAACAGCGCCTCCAGGATACGCAAGGCCATCAGCGCAGCGCCCTCCCGGTTTGGATGGACCTTGTCGGGAAACAACTCTTCCCTGTCCAGAAAAAGGTGATAAAGGTCCAGGATTTCACATTCAGCCTCGTACGCCACCTCTTCCACCAGGGGAATTATCCTCTCACTGACTGTTTCAGGATTTATCAGAACCGGCTCACCAAAATTAAAGGCCGGAACCGGGATAAGAATTATGATCCTGGAACTTGGATTCACGTCTCTAAAGGCCTGTATCAGCTGGTGATAGTCAGATTTCAACTCTCCGAAAAAGGGCCGGTTGATCCGCTTGGAATCATTGCTGCCCAACTTGATCAGGACAATGTCGGCCTTGAATGCCAGTGCATCCTCGAAAGCCGGTAATTGAGTGTAGGGCATGTTTCCGTTACGCAGCAAGGTAGCGCCGCTGACCCCGAAGTTCCTTACCTCATAACCAGGGCCCAGCATCCTTCCCAGTTGAGAAGGATAGGCATTGTATAAACGATTTTCTATGCGCGTTCCATAGGTTATGCTGTCCCCGACACAGGCAACGCGTATGGGATCGGCCGCCAGGAAGGCTGCTGAAATCAAAATCACGAGTATGGTTATTAATATGTTCTTCACCATCTTAATAAATACCCCTCACCCGGAAATATATTCCCGCAAATCAGAGCGGAGGATTCTCCCCAACTCCCTGTAATTGTCCTTGCGGCTCTCGATAAAGACAAAACCGAAGAAGTGAAATTCCCGGTGATCTACCTTTCGGAGCTCCAGGACATGTTCGAAACTCTCCACTAAACCATTGTAATCAAACCCCCTGATTTTGCGGGGCTCGATCCCCGTGGAATTGTTAAGAACCACCAGTCCGTAGACATAGTCATCGCGTCCCCTGAGCAACTCTTCCCAATCAGGCTTCCGCTGTCCGAAACAATACTCGTACAGGTTATAGCCATAGGCATGAAATGCCAGGTCAGCCGTGGTGCACATGCCACCGAATCTCATCGGCTCAATCGGCAGCAGCCTGCCCTGACTGTCAATTCGAACTTCCACGTGAAGCGGAAAATTCTTTAATTCGGCCAGCCCGCCCAGGGATTCCAGAAAATCACGGAACACCGGCTCATATTTCCGCACAATATCTGCCGAGGTTACATAAAGCCGATCCGTGACATCGTCAGGGGAAGCGAAAACATGTTTATAGGCTGAAAGAACTATCGGTTCCCCAACCTGGTTGAAATATGCATCAAAAGCGAATTCCTCTCCCTGAATAAACTCCTCAATGATGAAAATATCAGGATCGACCACCTCGGACGGGAAAAGTGATCTGACCATATCCAGGCTTTCGCGGATCTCCCGCTTGGCCGGCTCCCAGTCATCAGGACTATCAACCCTGCAGACTGCCAGGCTGAAGAACCCGACCGAAGGCTTGATTACGAAAGGCATGGCAATGCCGCTGATGTCCACTTCATCCAGGTCCCCCAGGGCGACCTCCTGGAAAAAATAGTCCGGGTAGATTAAGCGCAAAAGTTTTCGGCTCTCCACTTTGTCTTTGAACAGCCTTGCCGTAGCCGGAAGGCGGGTGGCCTGCAAGTTGTTCATTACCCAGGCAAGCGGATTTTCGCTTGGCATGTAAACAAGGGGGTTTTCTTTATTTAAAAGGCTTTTAACTGCATCTTCTTCAGGTATAAGATTATAGTAATCTCCCAACCCCGACCTGATCGCGAAATTATTCCTGAGGACCGGAAACCCGTTGCTTTTAATAGTATCCAGGAAAAAATCTGAAACGTATGGCTTATCGAGAATTATCATCTGGTTCCTTTATTCTGCGCTTCCTAAAACTAAAAACATCGACAACTGCTACTCAAGAAGCAGGCTCATTCCATCCTGTCATTCTCCAGGTAATAGAAACATCCGTCCTCAGCTCCAACCAGGAGATCGGGGATTCCATCCCCGTCCCAGTCAACCACGGTGGGGCTGGTTGTATGGCCGGCCAGGCGGAGCCCTCCAAGGGTACCGGCATTTCTGAACACCCAGGGATTCTCCTCAGTCCCGACATTAAGCAGCAGGTCGATACTGGTACTGTTGACCAGGATATCCAGCCTCCCGTCCCCGTCCCAATCGACAAGGGTGAATTTCCGGCGTCCGCTATGCCCCACTTCTCCGTTATTCATAATCAAGGTTTCCGAGAAATCCTTCTGCTCCGTGTTTTTCCGGTCATAAACGATGCCGTTTTCAGATCCGAAGATCCTCTCCCCGGGCAGTAAATAGAGCCCGGAACCGTCTTGATCCCTTCTAAAAAAACTCAGGTACCCCTGGTGGTCAAGGGAAACCAGGTCCACCAGCCCGTCGCGGTCCAGGTCAACAGCAACCGGGGTGGTCCTCCACTGGGTGGAAAGCATCCGTTCGCCCGGATCCCACCATCTCCATTCCGGCTTGGGAACCTCTGCTCCCCATTTTACCTTCACCGGTTCAGGCTCAGCAATTTCCAGCCTTCCGGTCCGGCGGGCCCAGGATACCACCCCTTTGATACTGTTAAAAATTACATCTTCTAAACCGTCACCGTCCCAGTCGGCAACGCTGAGAGCGGTATAGCCCCATTTGGCTTCACAGGGGCCCTGGATGGAGCCGTTATAACCGGCCATGATCCGAAAAGGCTTATGGCTCTCTGTGATTTGCAGGTATACCGGTTCAGCCCACCTGGGAGGGCAGCCTCCGTCCAGGTTTTCGATAAAACCGATATAACCGGCGGTGTTACCGCAGATCAGATCCTCGTCTCCGTCCCCGTCCCAGTCCACGCTCCAGGGGGTGACCAGGGCTCCGAACTTCAGATCTCCCGCTTCCTGCCGAAAAAATACGGGATCTTTGAATACCGGCATATTCTCCCTGACCTGGCCGGTGTTCTCCACCAGGGCCACCCGCCCGTCCTCCTGTCCGATGATCAGGTCCACGTCTGTGTCACCATCCCAGTCAACCGAGGTCACCACCATCATTTCCAGGTCCATTTTGATAATTTTACCGTTGCCGGTCAGGTAGCGGCCGTTGGCATAAACCGGATTTTCACGGGTTCCGACGTTCTCAAACCAGGTCAGTTTATCCAGAAATTCCCCGCATATCAGGTCCAGGTCCCCGTCGCCGTCAAAGTCGGCAAAATTCGGCGAAGGCATTCCGTACACGTCGACAGGGAAAGTATCGGCTTTCACATTCACCGGCGCTGCCCAGTCCGGAAACCTGTCGCTACCCAGGTTTCGAAGCAGGTACACCCAGCCGTGGATCGGGCCGTTAGTCCAGATCCCCCTTGAATTATAGGCATCGGCCCATCCGTAATCATCATTGGAGCCGTGTCCCACGATCAGATCAGTGTTTCCGTCCCCGTCATAGTCAACCATCTTCCACTGGTTGGCCCGTACCTTTTCCACGTTTTCATCTACTATCGCCTTTGGATAGATCCTCCGGCGGGTCTTGAAATCACCATCCATGGCAGCAGGAAGTTCGTATCCGGGAATCAGGAACCGCGGCTTTCCGTTCACATGGGAAACAGAGAGGTTATTGATTCCGTCCGCCAGCCTCACGGGCCTGCGAAAAACCGGAAAATCGGATCCGCCGGGGTTCTCAAAAAAATAAATGCCGTTATAGGGTACGTCCGTGCAGGAAACAAGAAGGTCCAGATCCCCGTCCCTGTCATAATCCACGGGAAGAGGCCATGCCCAGAGGCCCACACCTAGATCCACTTCCAGCCCGGGGTTATTGTAGTCGAGACGCTGATAATCAGCAGCTGAAAGGCCGACGGTAACCACTAACATGAACCCAAAAAACAAAACTGTCTTCTTTCGATTGATCATCAACATTCCCCTCATTCCTTTTGATCATGTGTTAAAGCAGCTCGTCGACAAAATGCTTGATTATCTGGGCAGTCAGGCCCCAGATTACTTTTTCCTGGTAATCATAGAAATAGATCTCCATCAGGCTTCCGTTTCGTTTCCGGATTTCAGACCTGGGAGGGTTGTCAACAAAAAAATCAAGGGGAACCCTGATAAGGCATTCGACTTCTTCAGCCTGGATAGTGAAACGGCTGGTGTCCTCCAGAAAGCCCGGGATCGTATGCACAACCATTCCATCTTTGGAAAGGTAATCATGGAATTCTCCCAGTACCTTTATCTTCTCAGGGGGAATCCCCAGTTCCTCATTGGTTTCCCGCAGGGCTGTCTCTACAGGGGTTGCATCATCAGGCTCTTTTCTACCCCCGGGAAAGGAAATCTGTCCCTGGTAGGTAGTGAGATTCTCACTTCTCTTTGTCAGGAGCAAGCTCGCCCCCCGGCCCTCACTGAAGAGAGAAATGAGGACAGAGGCCTCTTCCCGCCCGGCAGGATCCATTTTCCTGGGAACAAACCCGGAAAGGCGCTGTTCAAGTTCAGATTCAAACACACTCATCTTTGTAGTTTCAGGTTCCAGACTCAGGGCAAGCAGTTGAAGCGGGTGGTTTAACGCTAAAGGTGTAATTGTAGCGTATGCCTTTCACGGGCAGCAGATTGCAGGCGGAATACCAGCTTTCAATGCTCAACCCGGGACGACTATTCCTCCCGCATCTCCTGGATGTCCCAGGTATATTTAACCCCGGTAATCCGACAGGTATTGTCGCCTCGCCGCCTTTTCCAGGGCGGAAAATCACCGGTTTCGTCCATCCATTTATCCAGGACAGCGCCCAGCTTCTTCACCTCATCAGCATAGGCAGCCTCTCCGGCAAGGTTATTGCATTCTCCGGGGTCCTTCTCCAGATCGTATAGTTCAATTGCCGGTCGGGGCACGCTGAAGATCCGGGCCTGCGCTTTCGTGAGTTTTCCCTGCTGCTTTTTCTCCATCAGGCTGTGCCAGGAAGGGGACATGCTCACATCCGCCGGGTTTCCGAAAGGAAGCTCAGTGTAGGAATTCTTGATCATCTTAAACCGGCGGCTTCGCACGTACCTCATGTGCTCGTCGCAATTATGCCAGTTTCTCTCCCCGAACACGTATTCCCGGCCTTCGTCATCTTCATCAAGCATGGCCGAAAGCATGCTTTCCCCCTGAAGAGTTCCTGGTACCGGCAGGCCGGCGGCTTCCAGGATAGTCGGAGACAGATCTATCAGGCTGAGCAGCCCACTGCATCGGCTCCCGGGCCTGATCCTTCCGGGCCACCTTATGACGAGGGGAGTGCCCACTCCGGAATCATATAAGGTCCCCTTGGCTCCAGGGAAAGGCATGCCGTTGTCACTGAAAAACATGACCAGTGTATTTTCAAGAAGCCCTTTTGTTTCAAGGGTCTCCATCATCCTCCCGATATTGTTGTCCATGCGGGATATTTCATCGTAATAATCAGTTAAATCCTCCCGGGTATCCTGATCATCCACCAGGCTGGGAGGAACACCAACATTGTTCGGGTTATTGATACGGGGATTGCTTTCCCGGTCATAGGGGCGATGAGGATCATTGAAGCCCACCCATAAGAAAAACGGCCTCTTTCCGGCCAGGTCAAGAAATCCCGAAAAATCATCAATCTCCCGGGAATACCAGTCAAACTGTTTTTCGCCTTCCGGTCCGTAATGAGTCTTTCGCATATGGCCGGTGAAATATCCGCCCCGCTTCAGCCAGGCAGGCAGCATTTCCTCTCCGGCTGGAAGAGGCATATGCAAATCTTCAGCTCCGGTGGCATGAGGGTAGCGCCCGGTCAGGATACTGATCCGGGAAGGGCTGCACTGGGGGGCGGTCAGGAAGGCGTTTTCACATAGCAGCCCCTCTTCCGCGAGCCGGTCAATTGAAGGAGTCCTGATTCCCCTGTTGCCATAGCACCCGAAATCCTTCCACCCGGCGTCATCAGCGACAAAAACCAGGATATTCGGCGGGTTTTCCTCTGTTTTGTCGATTCCGACCGCTGTCCCGGCCGCAAGCCCGGCAGCGGTTGTTGCACCCAGGCATCCGATAAAACCCCTTCTGTTCAGCTTCATTGCATCAACTCCGTAATCCCCTCTTTGAGGATCTTTTCCGATCCCGGGGCGACCTTGCTTGCCCCGGGCTCATAACCGCCCTCCCCAAAGGACGCCTCAGTGCAGATATATCCGGGCCCTCCATCACCGTAGGCCGCCACAGCCACGAATCCATCAGGTTTCTGATCCTGGCAGAAGAACTGAAAATCAACCATGCATTCGCCCGGGAGGTTCATTATCCAGGCATCGTTGACCCGCAGCGCCGAAAGCAGATAAGGAGTATCAGCTCGATCGATAGTGGAAAGGGCCATCGCGGCCCCGACCCTGGAAGAATGGGGCAGTTCAGGGTCCCGCATCCTTTCCCTGGCCGCTTCAGGGGAGTGGCCGGGGTCCTCATTAAGCGGCAAACCTACCATAACGGTCCTCCAGTCCAGCGACTCAATCGGCTCATACCTGGTGGCCTCCACCGAGGCTCGCATGCCTGAGAAGAGACGTTCAGCCAGGCGCTCCCTGGCCTCCGGCGAACCGTCATTATACTTTCCCGCTGTCACGTCCCCGGCGCATCCGGTGAAATAGGCCTGGAACACCCCCTCTTCCTCTTCCAGCCTCTGGCGGGCCATTCCCGGAAAATCGTAGCTGGCCCGCGGGTCTCCGTAAAAGCTCTGGGGATGGGTTGTATAGTAATGGAGCCTGGCCAGGGGCTTTTCTCCATAGGCAAAGGTAATGGTTCTCAGCCAGGGGTCAATCAGCCCTTCCGGCATGGCCCGCAGCTCCGGGTCCCTGCAGCTGCTCCACCGTATCAGGATACTTCCGTCTTCAGCCATAACCCGGCGGGTAGAGGCAACCCCTTCCACCCGGGCCCGCCCCAGGCCAACCCGGTCTACGGGCAACAGGCCGGCAAGAGCTTCGCCGAGGGCCCCGGCCAGGTCACGGGCCGCTTGTTCGAACACCTCCGGGGCGGGATGCGGAGGCGGATTATCAAGACTGTCCAGTATCCGCATCGCGTCGGCATCACCCATCGGCGCGGTGTGCTGGTGAACGGTATGCACCGCTACGTTGGCGGGAGAAGTCCCGGCGGCTTCAGCCAGGGCTTCCCTGAAGAGGGTATGCGTCGAATTGCAGATTTCACACCAGTCCAAAACGCACAGCACGTACCGCTCTCCGCTGCTCTCGATCACAATCCCCTTGGCCATCAGGGGGTGCTCAATGGCCTCCAAAGGCTCATAACCGCTGTAAATCGGGGTCCCGGGGGGAGGGGTAACATCGCACTGGAATGTGGCAAGACGAAACTCCGGCTGCTCCCCGGTCTGACATGAGGCCAGTGAGAAAATCATCAGGGTCATCAGGATAACATGGGTGATTCTGTCGCGGTGCGGCATGGTACCTCCTTTGTCTGCGTCGCCCTGCTAGTACATCTCCGGGACCACGCTGCTGAAATGTATCCCCGTAATCCGGTCGGTGTGGTCTCCCCTTCTCCTCTCCCACGGTGAAAAATCTCCGGTTTCTTCCTTCCACTTGTCGAGAACCTGCCCAAGTTTCCGTACTTCGGAGGCATACTCGGCATTTCCAGCCAGGTTGCGGAATTCCCCGGGATCATTTTCCAGGTCAAAAAATTCCACCGACGGGCGTGGAACAGTGAAAATCCTGGCCTGCTCCGGGGTCAGGGCGCCCTGCCCTTTTTTCCTCATCAGGCTGTGCCAGGACGGAGACATGCTCACATCAGCGGGGTTACCGAAAGGAAGTTCAGTATAGGCATTGAGGATCATCTTGTAGCGGCTGGTACGGACAGAGCGCATATGCTCGTCGCAGTCATGCCAGTTTCTTTCACTGAACACATATTCCCGGCCGGGGCCTGTCCCGGCAAGAACCGCCTCCCGCATGCTCTTTCCCTGGACAGACGCGGGAACAGGGATGCCGGCAATTTCCATGATGGTCGGCGCCAGGTCAACAGAGCTGACCAGCCCGCTGAAACGGCTTCCGGGCCTGATTTTTCCGGGCCACCGGAAAATCATCGGGGTTCGGATCCCGGTGTCATAAAGTGTGCCCTTGGCGCCGGGAAACGGCATCCCATTGTCGCTGAAAAAGACTACCAGGGTGTTATCGAGCTTTCCTTTCTTTTCCAGCTCGTCCAGCATGTTCCCGATTTCGCTGTCCATTCGGGAGATCTCATCATAGTAGTCAGCCAGGTCTGCACGGGTCTCAGGATCATCAACCAGCTGGGGCGGGACCGTCACTGAAGCCTCATCATTCCGGTGCTCAATCGTCGAACGATCGTAAGGGCGGTGCGGGTCTGAAAAACCGGTCCACATGAAGAAAGGCCGGTCCGACGACTGCTCCAGGAAGGCCGGGAAGTCCCTGACATCTCCGGAATACCAGTCAAACTGAGCCTCCCCGGTTTTTCCGTAATGGGTCTTTCTCATGTGCCCGGTGAAATAGCCGGCATCTTTCAGCCAGGCGGGAAGAAAAGTCTCGCCTTCCGGCAGGGGCATATGCAGATCCTCAGCGCCGGTGGCATGGGGATAGCGCCCGGTGAGGACGCTGATCCGGGAGGGGCTGCACTGGGGCGCGGTCAGGAAGGCCTTTTCACACAGCAGCCCCTCTTCAGCCAGCCGGTCAATGGCGGGAGTCGCTATGCCCCGGTTCCCGTAACAGCCGAAATCCTTCCATCCGGCGTCATCGGCTATCAGCACCAGGATGTTGGGCGCATCCGTTTTCGGGACGCCCCGGCTGACCGCCGTTCCTGTTATGGCACCCGAAGCGGCGACGGCCCCCAGGCCGCTGATAAAATCTCTCCTGTCGATCTTCATATCTTTAATCCTTCTTCGTATCCTTTTTGAACAGGTTACATTTAATATAAACGGAGTGGCCGGGTAAAGGAATATTTAATTCAAAATTCAGGATTAAAAGCAAGGTCCTCAAAGTCCACATTGTCCATGGAGTCTATCAGGTCCATTGGCCAACAAAAAACATATTCTTAATGCCGTATTCTTGAATTTTTCTCTTTGGTCAACTAATCTGTAACCTGGAAACCCGATAATCTGGATGCGGGCCCCAGGCCCGCGAATCTTAAATTAATTTCCCTTTATAAAGGTAGCCCTTGGCCCCAAATTCTACATCCCTATCTGAGCTCTCTTCATCGGAGATGGCCTCCTGGCTCACTTCCAGGCTGCCCGGCCGAACAATTGCCGTACTCGATGCAATCGATAATCTCCAGGGCTACCTCTATCCTGAAGAAGACGCGCTCCTCTCCAGAGCCGTTCTCAAGCGTTCCCGCGAATTCCGTTCCGGCCGGACAGCGGCCCGGAAATGTATGCTGCAGCTGGGGATAGAGCCGGCCCCTGTCCTGGTGGGGACGAAACGCGAACCGGTCTGGCCTGCGGGATGTACCGGCACTATCAGCCATTGCGGAGACCACTGCCTGGCGATTGTCGGCCCAGCTGATGTGCTCCTGTCCCTGGGAGCCGACATTGAAAATCTGGGCAGGGTCAGGGAGCATTTATGGCCCAGGGTCTTCACCGCCAGGGAAATTGCCGGGCTGGATGAGCTTGGCAGTTCTGATGCCGACCTTGCCGCCACAACCATGTTTTCAGCCAAGGAGGCCTTCTTCAAGCTTCAATATCCACTCACTGGATCCTGGCTGGAATTCCTCGACGCCGAGGTCTCCCTGAGAAAGGCCAACACCTTCACAGTAACTGTTAAGCATCAACTCAACGTTCCCAGTCCGGGTCAGGCCTTTCCCGGGACATACGCGGAGTGGCAGGACTGCGTAATTACGGTAATGGGAGTCTGAATGGAAAAGCGATTAAGAAAACGATCGGCGAGTTCACTTCCTGTTGAGGATTATCCCACCGTGGCCTGATCTCGAATATCTCCACGTCGTGACCATTTATCGAATACTCTAATCGCGACTGATCCATTCGAATCTCTATGTTCTTTTAATTGCGGATTCAAGCCAGGCCAGGGCCCCAGGGGCGGATGCCCATGCAATTTTACTTTCTGCTGCATAGGAAACAGCCTCGGCCTCATCACCTATTGTGTAATAATCAGGGAGTTGGTCAGGCAATTCTTTGTAATCGAGCAGGTAGTCAGGTACAAAGCTGTTACCCTGAACAGCAACTTTTAACGACCTGTCGGCAGGTTTTGAATCACCATGTTTTTGAAAATCGAGAAGAGCCCGTGAATAATTCCATGAAGCCACAATCTCCTCGTCGTAAATTCCAAACAAAAGCTCCGCTTCTTCCTCCCGTTTTAAGCCTACCAGGAGTTGAATGAGGGGGTATCTGGCTCCCTGGTTATCGTTAGGGTTAAGCAGCAGCATTTCATAATAGCAACTTGCGGCCCCCTCCGGAAATCCCGCAAATTCCAGGCTCTGCCCCATCCCGAAAAGCGCCCTCATGTAAGGCCTTGTCTCTACAACCCCCCAGAAATCACCGGCATATTCTTCGAAAGCTTCTTCCCCAAGGACTCTTTCCGCGGCTTCCAGCCCCCTACTGTAAAGCTCAATAGCTTCCTCCAGATTATCTGTATGGTCGGCCAGCAGAACATAGGCATCGGCACAGTATTCAGACAGGGATAGGGCCTTCCCAGCCATTTCCAGGGTATCTGCAATCGTGTCAGCGTTCAGCGCTTCGAAAACGATCTCTTCGGCTTCCCCAAGAGCCCCCGGTTCAAACTGGGCGTCGAAACTGGACTCCGGTTCACTACTGTCATCCGCCCGGCCTGAAGGCCCGGGTTCAAATTGAATGACGTTACTGTCTGATTTTGGCCCGTTAGCAGTCTTTGATGTCTTTTTCTTTCTTCCTTTTCCAGAACTCATAAATTCTCC
>CAZOGT010000048.1:0-13559 GCA_964579015.1 uncultured Acidobacteriota bacterium
CGATCCCGACCCCGATTTGAAATCCTTTTCCCCAGCTAAAAATGGGGAAACTCCTGCCTGATATCTATTGACTTGTCCTGAATCAGGGATATGTCTTACAATCCCTTAAGCCGTTCGCCTCCCCTTCCTCTGGTGAAGCCGGCCCGCAGATGAGAACGTTAAACCGCTTTATAATTTTAACTCAACGGAAGGCTGCGATGATTTGGAACAAAGACATCGAATGCATGAGTCGTGATGAAATGAGAGCCTTGCAATCGATAAGGCTGGCTGCCCTGACAAACTACATTTACAACAACAGTCCTTTTTACCGCAAACGATTCGACAGTATCGGCCTGAGGGCCGAAACCATCAACGCCATTGAAGATATTGTCCGCCTGCCCTTCACTACCAAGACCGACATGCGGGATACGTATCCTTTCAACCTGTTCAGCAAACCACTTAACGATATCGGGGAAATTCATGTGTCAAGCGGAACCACCGGAAATCCAACAGTAACCGGATACACCAGGGAGGACCTGGACCTCTGGTCGCATGTAGTCGCCCGCTGCCTGGGATGTGCCGGGGCGAAACCCGGGGACATGATCCAGATCGCCTACGGATACGGACTTTTTACCGGGGGCCTCGGTCTTCATTACGGAGCCCTGGAAATGGGCCTCACTATCCTCCCGATGTCCGCCGGCCAGACCAAGCGCCAGCTGAAACTGATGGAGGATTTCAAGCCTAGAATCCTTGCCTGCACTCCCAGCTATGCCCTTTCCATGGCCGAACAGGCCATCAAAGACGGATCTGATCCAAGGAAAAGTTCCCTGGAGATAGGCATCTTTGGAGCAGAGCCCTGCAGTGAATCCATGAGAAATGAGATCGAGGAGAAGTGGAATATCCTCGCTGCCGACATCTACGGGCTGTCTGAGATAATTGGCCCGGGAGTGGCCCAGGAATGCGTCCACAAGGACGGCCTTCATATCTTCGATGACGTGTTCTACCCCGAGATCATCGATCCAGACACCGGGGAGGCTGTACCTGAAGGAGATGACGGAGAGCTTGTCATCACGACACTGACCAAAACCGGAAGCCCCTTGATCCGCTACCGGACCAGGGATATTGTAAGCATGACCAGTGAACCATGCCTCTGCGGCAGGACCAGTCCACGCATCAGCAAAATCAAGGGAAGGACCGATGACATGCTGATAATCAGGGGGATCAATGTGTTTCCGTCCCAGATCGAACATGTCCTGATGGGAATAGAAGAAACCGAACCCCATTACCAGCTGGTTGTCACCCGCAGGGATAACAGCCTGGATGAGATTGAAATTCAGGTCGAGGTGACACCCGAATTCTTCTCGGATGAAATCAGGCAGCTGGAGAGGCTGGAACAGAAAATCAAGTCTGAAATGGCCAGTGTCCTTTCTCTCTCGGCCAAGGTCCGCCTGGTAGAACCTGGAACAATTGAGCGATCGATGGGCAAGGCTAAAAGGGTTATTGACAACAGGGAACAAAAATAAGCCTTCCGGATGGAACCAATCCGCCTTGTCCCGGGACAGTCCAGGCTGAGTTAATAACTGGTTTATCATATTTAAAATGGCAGAGAAGAGACCGGAGTGAAAGGACCTGATAATGGAGATAACGCAGATCTCAGTTTTTCTTGAAAACAGGAAAGGCAGGCTGCATGAACTTTGCAGCCTCCTGGGCGATAACAACATCAACATCATGGCCCTGACAATTGCTGAAACCGAGACCTTCGGGGTATTGAGAATGGTCACGGACAAGCCTGACGAGGCACTGAAACTGTTGAAAAAATCGGGATTTACAGCACGCCAGACCAGGGTTCTGGCCGTTGAGGTGGGTAACGAACCCGGAAGCCTGGCCCGAATCGTCAAGATTTTCGATGAGAATGACGCCAATGTGGAATACATGTACGCCTTTGCCCATACCATTAACGATAAGGCGCTTCTGGTCTTTAAAATCGAAGACTTTGAGCAGGCCCAGAAACTCCTGAAGGATAATGGAGTAAACCTGATCAGGATGAAAGATTTCAGATCCTGAATCAAGGCCGTCCCCTCATCCCAAGTCCGTGCAATCCGGGCCGGCCGGAAACCTGCATGCTTATAACCTGACAATCAATACAAAAAAGCAGAGCGCATCCGGCGCTTGATACGGAGAAGAGAGACTTGAAGGAACTACTTATCGGAAATGCCGCTGTAGCCCGCGGAGTATGGGAGGCAGGGGCTACGGTGGCAACCGCCTATCCGGGCACTCCAAGCACCGAGATTACAGAGTACATTGCCGAGTATGAGGAGGTCTATTCCGAGTGGGCCCCCAATGAAAAAGTTGCCATGGAAGTAGCCATAGGAGCCAGCATGGGAGGCGCCCGCAGCATAGTCTCCATGAAACATGTAGGCCTGAACGTTGCGGCTGATCCCCTGTTTACCGCTTCCTATATCGGCACCAACGGCGGGCTGGTGGTCGCGGTTGCGGATGATCCCGGCATGCACAGTTCTCAGAATGAGCAGGATACCCGCTATTATGCAAGGGCAAGCCATCTTCCGCTGCTGGAGCCTTCAGACAGCCAGGAAGCCCGGGATTTCACAAAAAAGGCTTTCGAGCTGAGCGAGGAATTTGACACTCCGGTAATCCTTCGCCTTACAACCAGAATCTCCCATTCCCAGAGCCTGGTGGAACTCCATGACAGGGAAAACATCCCCCTGAAACCTTATAAAAAAAATGTAGGGAAAAATGTAATGATGCCTGCCATGGCCCGGGCTCGGCACCTGGTCGTGGAAGAACGGGAAAAAAAGCTTGGCGACTATTCAGAGACCTATCCCGGCAACCGAATTGAGTGGGGCATCAGGGACATCGGAATCATTACCAGCGGGGCCTGCTACCAGTATGCCAGGGAAGTGCTGCCCGACGTTTCGTTTCTCAAGCTTGGGTTAATCAATCCCCTTCCCCGAAAACTGATTGAATTGTTCTCGGCAGGGGTCAGGAAGCTGTACATCATAGAGGAGCTCGAGCCGATTATTGAGGAGCAGATTAAAAGCTGGGGAATAGACGTCACCGGTAAGGAAAAATTTCCCGTACAGGGAGAAATTTCCAGCAGGATGATCTCAGAAGCAATTCTCAATGAAGTTTCCGAATCCGGAATTCCCGCGGAATTGCCGGTCCGGCCCCCGGTACTCTGCCCGGGATGTCCGCACCGCGCGGTATTTTACGCCCTCAGCACTCTTAAACTGAATGTTACCGGAGATATTGGATGCTATACCCTGGGGGCGCTCCCCCCCCTGAATTCCATGGACACCTGCATTTGCATGGGTGCCAGCATTGGGACAGCCCTTGGGATGGAGAAAGCCAGGGGAAGGGACTTTGCAGAGAGAACCGTGGCCGTTATCGGAGATTCCACTTTTCTGCATACCGGGATAAACGGGCTCATGGATGTAGTCTACAACCAGGGAATCACGACGACCCTGATCCTCGACAACTCCATTACCGGAATGACCGGTCACCAGGACCACCCGGGTACCGGGAAAAATATCCATGGGGCGCCTTCACCTGTCATTAACCTGGTCAAACTGGTGCAATCCATCGGGATAGAACACGTCTACGTGGTGGATCCCTTTAATCTCGATGAGCTGTTCACAACGATTGAAAGGGAAACTGAGAGGCATGAGCCGTCAGTCATCATTGCCCGGAGGCCCTGTTTCCTTATCACCAGGGGATCGGGAGAAAAAGCGGTTTTTAACAGCCGGTACTGCACGGAATGCGGCAAATGCATAAAAATCGGGTGCCCGGCGATAGCCAATAAGACGGGCCGGCCCGATATCAACCCGGTCCTGTGCGTCGGATGCGGATTATGCGTTGAAATATGCGATCAGAATGCCATCGGACTGAAAGGAGAATAACATGGATACCACCAGCATTCTGGTAGTGGGAGTCGGTGGACAGGGAACCCTGCTGACTGCCAGGGTTCTCGGCAGCCTGCTCACCAATGAGGGTCATGACGTAAAGATCTCTGAAATCCATGGCATGGCGCAGCGCGGCGGCAGTGTGGTTACCCACATCCGTTATGGCTCCAGGGTCTATTCCCCCATTATTGAACCGGCGGGAGCAGAAATTATAATTGGCTTTGAGAAAATGGAAGCTTTGAGATGGTCCCATTACCTGAAAAAAGGGGGGACCATGATAATCAACGACCAGGAAATACTTCCCATGCCCGTCATTTCGGGTACGGCCGAGTATCCCGCGGACATTTTTCACCGGATCAGGGAGTCCTGCGACGACCTCTACGTCCTGGATGCCGTCTCAGTAGCGGAAAAACTTGGAAGCACCAAGGTGTTCAACATCGTGATTCTCGGTGTTCTGGCCCGCTTCATGGGCATTGAAATGGAGGCCTGGACAACGGCAATCCAGCGCACTGTCCCCCAGCAGTTCCTCGACCTTAATCTCAGGGCATTTGAACTGGGAAACATTGCCAGCTGTAAAGCCTGATATCCGAGGAGAAACGTTCAGTCCCAAAAAAAATTAAGAAGGAGTGGTAACATTCCACTGACCGGAAGAGGAGAGACCCCAGTGATTTCCAAAGAAATTCTTGACAACCTTCAGAACGCCTCCTGGATAAGGAAAATGTTCGAAGAGGGGGACCGTCTCGTAAAAAAATTCGGGGCTGAGAACGTTTTTGACTTCAGCCTGGGAAATCCCCGGGAAGAACCGCCCGTTTCAGTACGGGAAACCCTGCAAAAACTAGCGTCTTCCCCTTCATCAGGCATGCATCGCTACATGAGCAATGCCGGGTACTTCGAAACAAGGGAGGCTGTTGCTTCCGCAATAACATCCGAAACCGGAAGGCCTTTCCCTCCCGGGAATGTAGTAATGACCAATGGAGCGGCCGGCGGCCTCAACGTGGTGCTGAAATCCCTACTCGATCCCGAAGATGAGGTGGTGATTTTTGCACCTTTCTTCGTGGAATACATGTTCTATATCCGAAACAGCCGCGGTGTTCCAGTAGTCTGCCCTACTCCTCACGAGAATTTTCAGCCCAGGCCGGAAGACCTCGCCGGGCTGCTCACCAACCGGACCAGGGCTGTAATATTGAATTCACCCAATAATCCTACCGGGGTTGTGTATTCCCGGGAAACCCTGCAAAGCCTGGCTGAGGTAATTCGGGAACGGGAAGAAAAAACCGGGAAACCGATTTTCATCATTTCTGATGAACCCTACAAAAAAATTGTCTATGACGGCATCCGGGTTCCTGAAATCCTGAATATCTTCAGCAACTCCATTATTGTGAGTTCCTACAGCAAATCACTAGGCCTGGCGGGAGAACGAATCGGATATGCGGCAGTTAACACTGAAACAGCTGAACCGGAACAGCTTGTCAACGCCCTGGTTTTCTGCCAGAGAACCCTGGGGTTTGTAAATGCCCCCGCTATTGCCCAGAGACTGGTACAGGAGGCCGCCGGGGAAAGCGTGGATGTGACGGGATACCAGGGCAAGCGGGACCTTCTGCACGGCGCTCTCATCGATTTCGGCTTCACCTGCGTAAAGCCGGAGGGTGCCTTCTATCTTTTTCCGAGAACCCCTGGAGATGAAATGGAATTCATTCGGAAAGCCCCGGAGCACAATCTGCTCTTTGTTCCCGGGAAAGGATTCGGATGTCCGGGTCATTTCCGGATAAGCTACTGCAATGATGAAGAAATGATCCGGCGGGCCATTCCCGTGATCAGAGAGCTCGCCGCACAGTTTTTTTAACCACGGATGCGATATGATCCAGACAGAAAGATGCAATAATCATGACCATTATACTTCCAAAACCCAGGACCGCAAGTTCCCTGAGTATTGAAGAAACCCTTTTAAAAAGAAGATCAGTAAGGGAATACCGGGCAGAAGCCCTTACCCTTTCCGAAGTCAGCCAGCTCCTTTGGAGCGCCTACGGAATCACAAGCAATGAGGGATACCGGACAGCCCCTTCCGCCGGTGCACTGTTCCCCCTGAGAGTCTATCTTGCAGCGTTTAATGTGCAGGGGCTCGAATCAGGAGTGTATAAATACGACTCCAGTGCACACTCCCTGGAATTGATGAAAAGGGGGAGCTGCAGCGAGAACATTGTTTCTGCCACTTTTGCCCAGGACTATATCTCAGAAGCTGCTGCAGTCCTGATCATCTCCGCTGATTACACAGGACCCAGTGAAAAATATGGAGCACAGGGGAAAAAATTCACCTGGATGGACCTGGGACACCTTGGGCAGAATGTACATCTTCAAGCCGTTTCACTGGAAATCGGCACTCTAGCTGTTGCGGCTGTCAGGCCAGGGGAAATCGAAAAAATCCTGGGCATTGAGTCCGAGGAAGTCCTCTACCTGATGCCCCTCGGAAAAACCAGTTATTAATCCCCGGCTTCCCTGCGCCGGAATGGTAAAGATAAGCAGGAAAACTCCCGGGGGTGGGCGGGCCTGCTATTCAGGGGCGGTTATCTTTACTTCCTCGCTCAGTCTCTTGTTTTCTTCGTCCAGTACTCGCCTGATTTCCTGGTACTTGCTCATCAATTCCCTGGCCTCCTCATTTCTTCCGGAACGCTGATAAGCCCTTGCCAGCTGATAATGGATACTTCCGTCCTCATCCGTCTCCAGCGCTCTTTCCAGGTGGGGAACTGCTTCAGTCGCTTTGCCGAGGCTCATGTATGCCCTCCCAAGCGAAGAGTGGGCAGTTATGTAGGAGTCGTCGTTTTTTACGGCCTTTTCAAGATAAGGAATTGCCTTTTCAGCCTGCTGCTCATAGACCAGGATGTCCCCTGCCAGAAAGTTCAGCTGTGAACTGTCGGGTTCTTCTGCAAGGAGTTCCTGAACCAGCCTGTTTGATTCTTCGTAATTCCTGTTAAAGTAGAGGTTAATGGCGAGCTGCTTTTTTACATCGACATCCCCGGGCACATACTCAAGGGCCTTCCTCCATTCACTGACCGACTCCCAGTACCTCCCCAGGTTCTCCTGGATCTGAGCCCTGAGCGCGTGGACTTCATAGGATGACGGAAGTTCATTCAGCTTGGAAAAGGATGCAACGGCAAGCTGGTTGTAAGCCTGAATAATCCAGTAGAGATCTTCAGGCTTGTCGGTATCACCTTCATCTACGATCCGGGCAAAATCACCCTGCAGAAAGCAGCAGAGCAGCTTTTCCTTGTCGCAGTCAGGAACGCCCAGATCACTTTCCCTTTTTTCCTCAATGGAAGCCCACTCATGCTCCCCCCTTTCCCGATAGATCCGGCTGATCGAATAATGCACGCCCCTGAGGCCAGGCGTCTTCTCCAGGGCCTCCCTGTAAAGAAAATAGGCGCTTGAAAACTGCTTCTGAACGACCCTGGAATCCGCGACCAGGGCCAGCCAGTATCCCGATTCCGGGGCCAACTCATCAAGCCTGTCAAAATACTTGTTGGACAGGGCTTCAAAACAATTTCCGATCCCATACCAGGCTTTTGGGTTTTCCGGAATCCCTTTGAGTACAGCCTGGTACTCCTTCACGGCATCATCGTATCTTTTCAGCGAGAAAAGGGCGTCAGCATAAAGCAGCCTGGCATCATAGTCCAGTGGCTTCCTTTTCAAAAACTCCTTCAGATAGTCTACCGCCTGATCAGGACGGCCAAGGTCCATGCATGACATGCCTGAAAAAAACCAAGCGCTCTCCAGGGATGGATCCATCTCAGTGGCCTGTTTAAGATAGGCCAGAGCTTCCAACGCATTGCCGTTAAAATAGAGAGCCATCCCGAGGTTCATCTTCAATCCAGGCATACCGGGATACTTCTCGTCAAGCTGCCGGTAAAGGCTGGCGGCTTCATCAAAGTCCCGGGAATTCATGGCTTCTTCTGCTTTCCTGGAAACTTCAGCCGGATCGAAACCATCAGGAAAAAGCTGTACCGCCGAAACAGGATTGACTGCAACAGCTGAAAGCAGGAGGACAGCCGGTATGCAGAAAAATAACAAATTTCTCTTGCTCATCATCATAAAAGGCACCTGGTATTTCAGCCGGTAAATCCTGGTCAGAAGGACGACCCCTGAACCTTCACGGAAACAGGTCTTCCGACCATCTATTGGCGTGGATTACCCTTCACTAGAGTGAGGTGGGGACCACTTCGAAATCATCTCTCAGGTTAATCTTTTCGTTCTTCAGGGCATCTTCAATATCTACCCTGACCTGGTATTTACCGGGCTTCAGCCCGGAAAGGCTCAGATTTTTCATCAGGACAATACGCCGCCCTGAAAAAAACTGCATCGATTCACCTGATACATCGGTACTCTGGCGGAGGACTTCGCCATCCTGAAGCAGGGAATAAGTGACCTTCAGTGCAGGCTCAAGAGTACTCTGGTCGAGCTCAGCATTATAAACCTGAAAATAGACTCCCAGCGGCATGGTGTTATTGAACTCCCTGCTAAGCCTCGGAAGTACCTTTACATCTCCGATGACAAACATTTCGTCCTGATCAGGGATCTCATTCAGGACTTCCATGTTATCCGAGAGCAGCATCGTGCTCACCTGGAGGGAATCCTCCTGGTTGGCCGGCGGCACAATGGCCTTCCTGATGATCCCGGTCTTGCCGCTGTTGGTATCCTTCACTACAAAATCAACCTTGTAGCGCCATTTCCTTTCCAGTGAAAGTATCTTCTGGTAGACAGCCGATTTCAAAACACCTTTCTCCATCTGCTCGTCGGAATAACGGACCACCAGGTCATCTTCAAATTCAGCCACCACCCTGTTGGTCAGGCTCTGGACTAATCCGTAAATCGCCATTCTGGCCACATTCATGCTGCCTTCCTTTTTGAAGGTCAGGTCTTTATGCTGGATCTGCAGGGTTATGGGAACAAGTTCCTGGTCCTGGTTGAGCTTGAAATAGTCCTCCTTCAGCTCAAATGGGAGATTATGGTAATCTACCCGGACCTTAACTATCTCCTGCAGGTCCTGGTACTTGGTTATCGGGGAAGACATGACTGTAGCGTAGCGTTCATAGCGGTTGAAAGGAGTGTCCCACCTGCGCCGGTAAAGGTCCCTCATGCCGTATTGGGAGCCTCCGGTTGCCGGGGTGATCTGCCGCCTGTCTTTACGCGCCTGTGTGCCGAGCAATTCATCCAGGGTCTGCCCGACACTCGGATGAAACATGCTGGAGTCCTTCTCCCAGTCATAGACCGCCAGTTTGTATTCGCCTGATTCGGTAGGGTCAACAAACTCCAGCTCTACGTTGGCCCCCAGGCCTTCAATGTGGTGATATGTCCACTTTTCATAGGGATAAACAGTGGTTGTTCCTCCCCCTTCTTCAATGGTTCTCACGTAAAAACCCCCGGTAGGGCGGGTCATGATGTTGGCAGGAGGCCCCCAGGTTATGTAGACCTTCCCTCGGTCTGTCAGCCAGCCGGGATCACCGCTGGTGAATTTTTCATTGGCATACGCGATTCTGCGGTAATGCTCGGTTTTGAACTCATTCTCCGAACTCCTGGGGTCAGGATCCCTGCGGAACCAGAATTGCTCGATAAACTGCTCTTTTTCCTCAGGTGTCGTGAGGGCGCTGAAAACCGACCTCTCTTCATCGGAAATAATGTACTTCACGTCTTCGTTCAGCCATTTGTCGTAATAGTCAACGCTCTCTTCCTGTCGGAGCCTCTCTTCCTGGTCCCGGCTGCTCTGGGCCGGGAGCATCGATCCGGAAACAATCACTCCAATCAAGAATGCGTTTAACATCCTATACTTCCAAATATTCATAATTCCTCTTTCCCTCTTATCGCGAAGGCATACGATAACTCCGAAAAACACCTTTTTTATTCAGGACGTTTTCCGACAGGAAATTGGTTCATTTCCCTAATTGATTTTTGAATCCATCCTATTTGAATATTATAGCGCAAATAAGAATAAATTAAAGGTCTCAGGTGCGAACCCCGGGCCCTTTCGCGAGATGGCCGGCCCTGAAGAGAATGCTGCTTTAAAACCATCATTGAGATTCAACTGCTCCCACGGCCTTTACGACGTCGGGAGAGAACCCTTGTCAGGGCTCCACCACTTCCAGGACCTGGTTGACTTCGACATCCGTCAGTACCTGTTTCGTACCGCTCAGCCAGAGAATCTCCACTCTATCCAGCTTATCGGTTTTTCCCAGTCCGAAATGGACACCAGGGTAACTGGATGAGGCATATCCCACGGAAGTGGTCATGGTATTGTACTGGTCGAGAAGCCTTATTTCCGTCCCGATTCCATCCCGGTTGGTCTTGGTCCCCACCAGCTTGAAGATTATCCAGTTATTCTCAACGGGGCTTACATTTTTCCAGACCTCGGTTTCATCCTCGATCGATGTAACCACCACATCTATTTTCCCGTCATTGTTCAAATCCCCGCAAGCCGTTCCCCGGTGGGCCCTGGGTACCTGGAAGTCGGGTCCGGCCTCAGCGGACAGATCCAGAAATTTCCCGTTTTTCTGGTTAATCAGCAGCGTATTGGTTTGCCGGTAATCCGTAGATTCCCAAAGTTCAATACGGTGGTTGGCGTGGGCGTTTGCGGTAATCATATCCTTCCAGCCGTCATTATTAAAATCAAACATCCCCAGGCTCCAGGCACTCCTGTTGATGGTCTCCTTGGCAACCCCGCTCGAATAGGTGGCATCTTCAAAGAATCCATCCCCAACATTGCGGAAAAGGGGAAAGGTTTCCCAGTCCAGCGCCGTCACCCACAGGTCCGGCTTCCCGTCATTGTCATAATCCCTGAAGGCCCCGCCCATGCTGGAAACCGCCTTGCCGTGGTCGCGCAGGGCAACCCCTACAAAGAGGGCCACCTCCTCGAAGGTACCGTCACCGTTATTGCGGAACATGAAATTGGCGAGCTTGTCGTTGGCAACAAACGCATCCGGCCACCCATCCTCGTCATAATCTTCAAACGCTACACTCATCCCCCTGCCGACATGTTTCCCGATACCCGATTTCTCCGTAACATCCTCAAAGGTCCCGTCACCATTGTTACGGTAGAGGGTGTTGGGGAGCCCTTCAAAATGATTGGGGTGGCAGTAGACCCTTATCTTCCCGGTCGGGTCACCGCAGAACTTCTTCCACTCGGTAGTCCATTCAACGTAATTGACAACAAACAGGTCCAGGTGACCGTCCTTGTCATAATCAAACCATCCGGCGGCTACCGACCAGAGGTCGCTGGTGATTCCGGCCTCCCCGGTGACATCAGTAAAGGTCCCGTCACCGTTGTTCCTGAACAGGATGTTGCTGTACACCCCGGCGACAAAGATGTCTACGTTGCCGTCATTGTTGTAATCGGCAACAGCAACCCCCATCTGATACCCTTCTCCCTTGACCCCGGCTTCCAGGGTTACATCAGTGAATGTAAAATCACCGTCGTTGCGATAAAGCCGGTTGTAAAATTTCGGGTCTTCCTTTTTCATGGAAGGGGTTACTGACCCATTGGTAAAATATATATCCAGCAACCCGTCATTGTTATAATCCAGTGTCGCAACGCCTCCTGTCATGGTTTCGATCATGTGCTTTTCTTCAGTGATGTAATTCTGAAGGATAAAATCCACGCCTCCGCTCCTGGCCACATTCTCAAACCTTACAGGATCGGCCTTTGATTCTTCGGCGTTAGTCCCCTGGAAAGAGGCCGCAACAATGATAATCAGGAGTGCTGCTTTCATCTTTAAAAAACCATGCAGGTGCTTGTCTGTTCTGTTCAGCATCCTGTTATTTTATCGCAAGAGGTACCGGGGCGACACATGAACCGCCCTGAAATTTGTAACATGCTGAAAATAATGCAGATAAATCTCCCGGAAATCGCCCGTCCCTCAAGCCGGGAAGAAACAAATCAAAAAACCTTTCAGCCGGCTCTTGATACAGGGAGCCTTAACGGGTATTAATTAATTAGTGACGGCTCCATGCTGGCGAAGATGAAGCGGGGCGATTCTGATCCTTTAAGCAGGAACTGGAGACACCGGGCCGATATGATAAATCTTTAATCCAAAAAAGGGGCTTTAAAAATGAGGTCTTCAATCAAATCATCACGGAGAGAATTTATAGCGGCTGCCGCAGCCCTGGGGGTCTCAGGGGCCGCAACATTGCCGGTTGCCGGCATAAACCAGGGTGGGCAGTCCACGGCCCCCAGAAAATTTGAACTGGGGACAGTCACCTACAACCTTGCCAGGGACTGGGACCTGGATACCCTTATCACCAATTGTGAAGAGACGGGATTCAAAGCCGTTGAACTCAGGACAACCCATAAGCATGGGGTTGAAATCAATATATCCAGGGCCGAGCGTGAAGCCGTACGGAAAAGGTTTGCTGATACCACGGTAACACTGGTCGGCCTTGGGACTACCTGCGAATTCCACTCCCCGGACCAGTCCGTGGTACGCGGGCAAATCAACGAAGCAAAGGAATTCATCAAGCTGGCAGCTGATGTAGGATCCGCCTCTATCAAAGTCCGTCCCAACGGAGTCCCGCCGGAAGTGCCAAAGGAAAAGACTTTTGAACAGATAGGTGCTTCTCTCCGCGAAATCGGGGTATTCGCAAAGGAGCATGGCGTGGAGATCTGGATGGAGGTCCATGGACGCGATTCCAGTCATCCCCCCTATATCTCCGAGATGATGAAGCATTGCGGACATCCTTCAGTGGGGCTTACCTGGAACTGCAACGACAGCGATCTCAAGGATGGCGACGTGGTACCCTATTTCAACCTGCTCAAGGACCATATCCGCAATGTTCACATGAGGGACCTGACCGTGGATTATCCCTTCAGGCAGGTTTTCAGCCTTCTCCGGGGAATCGGGTATTCAGGCTATACTCTCTCGGAAATCCCCGAGGTTCAAGGAGATCCAATCCGCTTCATGAAATATTACCGCATGCTCTGGGATGAGCTTTCCAGAGGGCCGGTCCCAGGGAAATGAAGCCTGGGACAGTCAGTAACAGCAAACAGGCAAAAGATGTCCCCATCCATTATAAAAAACCTGGGACTACACCGGCCTCCTGAGGACAGCCGGACAGAGACGGGTGCAAGATGAGTGAAATCAAGGAAATCTACAGCCTTGGTGAACTGGCGGAGCTGGTAAAAGGCAAGGTCACGGGAAATCCGGAAATTGGGATCACGGCGGCCAGGCCCTTTGATGCCGCCGGCCCCCGCGAAATCACCTTTGCCGGCAGCCCGAAGATGCTCGCGAACCTGGACCGGACCAGGGCCGGAGCCGTTATTGTCCCTCCCGGAACCAGCCATCAAGGCAGAAATCTCCTTGCGGCAGATAACCCGAAGGCGTCCTTCGCCCGGATCCTGCAGCTTTTCCAATCCAAGCCGTTTAAAGCCGCAGGCATCTCCAGCCATGCCTCGGTTTCAGAAGGATGCGAGATTTCCGGGGAGGTCTCCATAGCTCCGTTTGTCTTTATTGGGGAGAGGGTTAAAATCGCGGAAAAGGTGACCATCAGTTCAGGCTGCTCAGTCGGGGAAGGATGCGTGATCGGAGAAGGATGCTGCCTGCATCCCAATGTAACTCTCTACCCCGTGGTCCGGCTTGGCAAAAGGGTAATTGTTCACAGCGGCACCGTGCTTGTTGCTGACGG